>DATLFW010000392.1:0-2814 GCA_035540775.1 Acidimicrobiia bacterium | reverse complement strand
GCCCTCGGCACGGCGATCTCGGCTCGACAGGGCATCCTCGTGAAGGACCGGCTGGCGCTGGAGCGGGTGCGGCTCGTCGACGTCGTCCTCTTCGACAAGACGGGCACGCTCACCCTCGGGCGGCACGCCGTGACTGGGATCGCCTCGCTCGACGGTGACGACGACTCCCTCCTCGACACCGCGGCGGCCGCCGAAGCCGACAGCGAGCACCCCCTCGCCCGGGCGATCGTCGCGGCCGCAGAAGAACGAGGTCGCGTCGCTCGCGCCAGCGAGTTCCGGGCCGTTCCGGGCCACGGCGTCGAAGCGGTCGTCGACGGGCGGCGCGTCGCCGTCGGTGGACCGGCCTTGCTCCGGCGGCTGGGCGCCGACGTCCCTCCCCCGCTGGTGGAACGGACGGCTCCGTGGAGCGAGCGCGGCGCCGCCGTCCTCCACGTCGTGCGCGACGGCGAGGTGATCGGAGCGCTCGGGCTCGAGGACGAGATCCGGCCCGAGTCGCGGGAGGCGGTCGACCGCCTCCACGATCTCGGTGTGTCGGTGGCGATGATCACGGGCGACGCCCGCCCCGTCGCCGATGCGGTGGCACGCGAGCTCGGAATCGACGAGGTGTTCGCCGAGGTGCTCCCCGACGACAAGGACTCCAAGGTGGCCGAGTTGCAGCGGGGCGGGCGGGCGGTCGCCATGGTCGGTGACGGCGTCAACGACGCCCCTGCGCTCGCCCGTGCCGACGTCGGCATCGCCATCGGTGCCGGCACCGACGTCGCCATGGAGTCGGCTGGGATCGTGCTCGCATCCGACGATCCGCGTGGCGTCCTCGGAGCCATCCAGCTCTCCCGGGCGTCCTACCGGAAGATGCTCCAGAACCTCGGCTGGGCCGTGGGTTACAACGTCGTCGCCATCCCCTTGGCGGCGGGCGTGCTGGCGCCCTGGGGCGTCGTGCTGCCTCCCGCCCTCGGCGCCGCACTCATGAGCCTGTCGACGATCGTGGTCGCCCTGAACGCCCAGCTCCTCCGCCGGGTGCGCCTCGCCCCTTGAGGCGAGGCGCGCCTGGGTGAGCGTGCCAGACTTCGATCTCGGGGTACCCAGGAGGAGTCATGGCACCCGAGAAGTTCCAGTGGAAGCACCTGTACGACGAGGTGGTCACGACCGGCCTGTGCACCGGGTGCGCCGGCTGCGTGATCGCCTGCCCGCACGACGTCCTCGGCTACGACCACCACTCCGGCGGCTACCGCCCGTTCCAGATCGAAGAGGGTGGCCCCGACTTCTGTTCGCACGGGGAGAAGGGCTGCACGATGTGCACCCGGGCCTGCCCGCGGTTCGGGCCGTGGGAGCCCGAGCTCGACGAGTTCCTCTTCGGGCGGGAGCGCCGTGACGACGAGGTGGCGGGCATCGCCAAGGACGTCGTGCTGGCCCGGGCGGCCGACCCCGAGCTGCACGAGACGGGACAGGACGGCGGGCTGGTGTCGGCCCTGCTCGTCTACGCCCTCGAACACGACGTCATCGACGCGGCCCTCGTCTCCTACCTCGAGGGTGACGGCTCGACGTGGAAGGCCGTCCCCGGGGTCGCCCGCACGCGTGACGACATCGTCCGATCGGCCGGGAGCCGCTACACGTACTCGGCCAACACCCTCGCCTACGGCGACGCTGCCGAGCTGGGGGCCGAGCGCATCGCCCTCGTCGGCATGTCGTGCCAGTCGTCGGTGCCGCCGGCGCTGAAGTTCCGCAAGGCGGGCAAGGTGGCCCGGAGGATCACCCTCAACATCGGGTTGCTGTGCTCGAAGACGTTCGACGACCGGATCTTCGAGGAGTTGCTGGAGGCGAAGTACGACCTGCCCCGAGCCGTCATCAAGAAGATGAACATCAAGGGGCGGCTCCAGATCTGGACCCACGACGACCGCTACGTCGAGGTGCCGCTGAAGGAGTGCCACGAGTTCACGCGGGAGGGGTGCACCATGTGCCCCGACTTCGCCGCTCAGCACGCCGACATCTCGACGGGCGGCATCGGGGCCTTCAACGACTGGACCCTCACGATCGTGCGCACCGACGAGGGGCGGGAGCTGATGGACCGGATGCTGGCCGACGGGTGGATCGAGACCCGTCCCGGCGACGACGACCCCGGCGCCATCGAGCTCATGCGCAAGCTCGCCACGAAGCAGCGCAAGCGCTGGCCGCTCCTGGCTGTCAACCAGGCCCCGGCCGTCTTCCCCGGCCTCGCCGACCAGCTCGCCGCCGAGGTGGCGGCGGAGTAATCCGCTTGCCGTCGCGGTGACACCGTTCCGAGGCGACGCACGCCGCAGCGTGCTGGCCGCGGTGTCCGTCTCGACGGCCGGGTCGTTGCCCCTCTTCCTCGTCGGCGCCCTGTCGGTGCAGATCCGTGACGACCTGCACTTCGGAGAGACGGCGCTCGGCGTGGCGGTCGGGTCGTACCTCGTGGCGGCGGCCGTGGCGTCGGCGGCGGCCGGACGGTTCGTGGAACGGGTCGGCGCCGTCCGGGGCATGCGGGTCGCCGCGTTGCTCGCCGCCACGTCGCTGGCCGGGATTGCGGTACTCGCCCACTCGTGGGCCGTCCTCGTCGGCCTGCTCGCCGTCGCAGGCGTCGCGGGTGCGGCCGGTCAACCGGGGAGCAACCTGCTCATCGCCCGCGCCGTTGCTCCGGCGCGGCGGGGCATCGCCTTCGGGATCAAGCAGTCGGCGATTCCGGCTGCCATGCTCATCGGCGGTCTCGCCGTTCCCACTGTGGCGCTGACGGTGGGCTGGCGGTGGGCGTTCGCCGGTGCGGCGCTGCTCGCCCTCGCATCGCTCGCCACCGTCCCGGCC
>DATLFW010000391.1:0-4880 GCA_035540775.1 Acidimicrobiia bacterium | reverse complement strand
CTGTTCGCCGGATGGGTCTACTGCAACGTCATCTCGACCTGTTACGGCCTGGCCGACGTGAAGCGCGCTGCCGAGTGGTGCCAGGCGGCGCTGCGATGGTGTGACGACCTCGACGACGGGCGGATCTATCCCGGCCTGTGTCGCGTCTACGCGGCGGAACTGGCGCTCCTTCAGGGCGACTGGGCCGTCGCCGCAACGAGCGCCGAGCAGGCGTGCCGTAACCTCGACGCGCACGACCCGAGGTACGCCGGTGAGGCGTACTACCTGGTGGGAGAGGCGTGCCGCCGACGGGGCGACATCGACGGCGCCGAGGAGGCGTTCATCCGGGCTCACGGGCTCGGACGACTTCCCCAGCCGGGGCTCGCCCTCGTCAGGCTGGAGCAGGGACGAGCCGATCACGCGGTGAAGGCACTCCGGGCGAGCCTCGATGCCGGTCCGGCGAGCCCCTTGCCCAGGGCCCAGCTGCTCGGCGCGCTGGTCGAGGCGTGCGCTGCGGTTCGCGACGACGACGGCGCCCGGGCCGCAGCGGACGAGTTGACGGAACTCGCCGGCCAGTCCGGTGCGGCGGTGATCGCGGCGCTGGCGCGGCTCGCCGCCGGCCACGTTGCGCTCGTCGCCGGACGACCGGACGATGCGACGACGATTCTCCGGCAGGCATGGCAGGAGCTCGCCGAAGTGGGGCTGCTCCACGAGGCAGCCCGCGCACGATTCCTCCTGGGCTCGGCCGCGTCGGCGTTGAACGACGACGAGACGGGGGCGATGGAGGTGCTGGCGGCCCTCGCGGTCTTCGAGCAGCTGGGCGCCGAACCCGACGTCCGGCGTGCCAGGGAGTTCCTCGAGCCGAGCCCCGTCCGCTCGGCCCTTCTCAGTTCCCGGGAGTTGGAGGTGCTCCGCCTGGTGGCGTCAGGGGCGACGAATCGCGAGATCGCGGAGACGCTTGTCGTCAGCCGGCACACCGTCACCCGGCACGTCAGCAACATCTTCACGAAGATCGGCGTCGCCTCGCGGGCTGCGGCCACTGCCTACGCGTACGAGCACGGGATGGTGTGATTCAGCGACCCGTTGCCGAGGACAGATGGCACATCCGTGCGATGCGTGGGTGACTGTCGCCGCCATACCGTCGCGGCATGAGCGAACAGACCGAGACCTTCTCCCTGTCGATCGAGGGCGCCGAGGCCTACGAAGCCCGGTTCGTCCCGAGGTTGTTCCGCGAATGGGCCGACCACGTCGTGGGGGCGGCCGATGTGAGTGGTGGGGACGAGGTGCTCGACGTGGCGTGCGGGACGGGCGTCGTGGCCCGGACCGCCGCCGAGCGAGTCGAACCCGGCGGGCGGGTGGTCGGCGTCGACCTGAACGAGGCGATGCTGACGGTGGCGCGTCGGGTGGCACCCGAATTGGAGTGGCGCCACGCGGATGCCGCCGACCTTCCGTTCGACGACGGATCGTTCGATGCCGTGCTCTGCCAGATGGCCTTGATGTTCTTTCCCGACCGGCGAGCCGCGCTGGCCGAGATGGCGAGGGTCGTGCGCGATCAAGGCATCGTCGCCGTCGTCGTCCCCGCCGCCCTCTCCATGCAGCCGGCCTACGGCCCCTTCGTCGACGTCGCAGTGCGCCACGCCGGGCCCGAGGCGGCCTCGCTCCTCGGCACGTACTGGTCATGCGGCGACGCGGCGGAACTCGCTGCCGCGGTGGAGTCGGCCGGGCTCTCGGTCGTCGCCTGCCGCACGCGGACCGGTACGGCGCTGTTCGACTCGCCTGACGACCTGGTGGCGACCGAGGTGGAGGGTTCGCCCTTGGTCCATCGCATCGACGACGAGACCTACGAGCGCATTCGGGCCGACGTACGAGAGGCGCTCGCTCCCTTCGTCACCGCGGGCGGCACGTTCGAAGCCCCACTCGTCGGGCACGTCCTGACGGCACGACGACGAACCCCGTGACGTCGGGTCAGGTCTCCAGGGCGTTGGCGCGGGCGACGGCGCCGAGCCAGGAGGCGCTGGGCTTCGGAGTGCGCTCGTAGGTCTCGCGGTCGACGGCGACCAGCCCGAAGGTCGGCATGTACCCGAAGACCCATTCGAAGTTGTCGAGCAGCGTCCAGTAGCAGTAGCCGCGCAGGTCGATCCCGTCGGCCAGGCACTGGTGGAGCCCCTCGAGGGCACCCTCGACGTACGCGATCCGTCTGGTGTCGTCGGCCATCGCGGTGCCGTTCTCGGTGACGATGACCGGCGTGCCGTCGGTGACCTCCCACGCCCGCCGCACCGTCGCCGCGAGCGCTTCCGGCCGGAACTCGTATCCCATCAGTGTCGTCTCGGCGCCTTCTGGGGGTGGAAGTTGCCCGTCCGGTCCCACCCGCTCCCGGGTGTACGCCTGCACTCCGATGAAGTCGTCGGCCCGCGCGGCCTCCAGGAACTGGTCCTCGTAAGGCTGGCGCATCCGCTCCAGGCGTGCCTCGCCGCCGTCGACCGCCTCCCACTCGTTCATCGAGAGCGTCATGCCGACGGGGAAGGCGCCCGGTCCGCCCTTGATCGCCTCGACGGCGCGTGCGTGGGCGTCCAGGAACACCTCGTTGGCACGATGCCAGGAGTCGGCGTCGCTCTTCCCCGGCGGGAAGACGGGGTGGCGGTATCCGTAGAACGCCACGACGTTGGGCTCGTTGATCGTGCACGCCACGCCGACGAGATCGCCGAGATGGGCCGTGACCTTCTCGCAGTAGCGGGCGAAGCGCTCGGCCGTCCGCGGGTTCTCCCACGACCCGTCGGCCGCTACCCACCGGGGCGAGGTGAAGTGGTGATACGTGACGATCGGCGTGAGCCCGTGTTCGTGGCACGTGGCGGCCACCCGCCGGTAGTGGTCGAGGGTCGCGCGCGAGAAGAGGCCCTCCTCCGGCTCGACCCGCGCCCACTCCACCGAGAACCGGTAGGCGTTGAAACCGAAGCCGGCGAGCATGGCGATGTCCTGCCCGTAGCGGTGCCACTGGTCGCAGGCGTCGTTCGACGGCTCGGCGCACACCGTGCCCTCGCGCGTCTCCCACTCCCACCAGTCGGAGTTCCAGTTGCCGCCCTCCACCTGGTGGGCGGCGGTTGCCGTGCCCCAGATGAAGCCGTCGGGGAAGTTCAGGTTCGCCATGGGCGCGGGATCCTACACTTGCCCCCCTGATGACGATCCTGGGCGAGATCCTGGAGGGGAAGCGGTCCGAGGTGGAGGCGCTGGCCGGTCGCGCCGCCGACTTCGAGGCGGCGGCCGCCGACGCCCCGACGCCGCGTGCCTTCGCCACCGCCCTTCGCCCTGTCGCGGGACTCGCCGTCATCGCCGAGATCAAGCGCCGATCGCCGTCGAAGGGCGACCTTGCCCCCGACCTCGATCCCGCCGTGACGGCGAAGGCGTACGAGGCGGGAGGCGCGGCGGCCCTGTCGGTGCTCACCGACGAGCGGTGGTTCGGCGGATCGCTCGACGACCTGCGCGCGGCCCGGGAGGCGGTCGACCTCCCGGTCTTGCGGAAGGACTTCACCATCGACGAGATCCAGATCGTCGAGGCCCGGGCCGCGGGTGCCGACGCCATCCTCCTCATCGTCGCGGCCCTGCCCGACGACGGTGTCCTTCGCGGTCTGCGCGAGCACGCCGAAAGCCTCGGCATGGCGGCCCTCGTCGAGGTCGACGACGAAGCGGGTCTGGACCGCGCCCTGGAGAGCGGGGCCACGGTCGTCGGCGTCACGAACCGCGACCTGCGCACCTTCGGCGAAGACCTCGCGGTCGCCGAGCGGCTCGCCGCTCGCATCCCGGAGTCCGCCGTCCGGGTGGCCGAGAGCGCCATCCGGGGTGCCGACGACGCTCGTCGTATGGCGGTGGCGGGGTTCCACGCCGTCCTGGTGGGCGAGGCGCTGGTGAAGGCGGCCGATCCGACGGCCCTGGTGCGGGAGATGGCGAGCCAGACGGCATGACGGGAGCGGCGGGATGTTCGTGAAGATCTGCGGGGTCACGACGGAGGAGGACGCCCTCCTCGCCGTGGCGATGGGTGCCGACGCCGTCGGGTTCGTCTTCGCTCCGAGCCGCCGGCAGGTCCGTCCTGACGACGTGCGCGACATCGTCCGCCGCCTCCCACCGGAGGTCGTCACCGTCGGCGTGTTCCGCAACGAGCGGCCTGAGACGGTGTGCGACGTCGTGAACCGCATCGGGCTACGGGCGGCCCAGCTCCACGGCGGCGAGACGCTCACCGAGGTCACCTACGTCCGCGAGCGGGTGCCGATGGTGCTGCAGGCGTTTCCCGCCGGCGACCCCAGGCTCGACGAGGCGTCCAAGAGTCCGGCCGACGTCATCCTCGTCGACTCCCGCGACCCTGGCTCCGGCACCGTGTTCGACTGGTCGCTCGTCGAGGGCGTCCCCCCGACGAAACCGATGCTGCTCGCCGGCGGGTTGACGCCCGACAACGTGGAGACGGCCATCCAGCGCGTCCAGCCGTGGGGGGTCGACGTGGCGACGGGGGTGGAGCACAAACCCGGCCGGAAGGACCCCACCAAGGTCCGCCGCTTCATCGAGGCGGCCAACCGGGCCTTCGACGCCCTCGGTCGCGACGACGAGTGGCAGCCGAGCGCCGAACCGCCCTACGACTGGATGGCCGACCGATGACCGCCATGTCGGCGCCCCGGCGCGGGGAGGGCGCGCGTCTCGACTGGACGGGCCCGGAGCCCGAGGGGTTGGGTCGCTTCGGTGAGTTCGGGGGCCGCTTCGTCCCCGAGACCCTGGTCCCGGCGCTCGAGCAGCTGGAGGCGGAGTTCCGCCGGGCCTGGGGATCCGACGAGTTCCGGGCGGAACTCGGCGGCCTGCTCGCCGACTACGCAGGGCGGCCCACCCCGGTCACCGAATGCCAGCGGCTCTCCGAGGAGCTC
>DATLFW010000390.1:0-4741 GCA_035540775.1 Acidimicrobiia bacterium | reverse complement strand
GAACTCGAAGGGGCACCTGGCCGTCGACCTCACCGTGGAGCAGGGCCGGGGCTACGTGCCGGCCGACACCTCCCGGAAGTCGACGACCATCGGCGTCATCCCGATCGACGCTCTGTTCTCGCCGATCCGCCGCGTGAGCTACACGGTCGAGCCGACCCGAGTGGAGCAGGCGACCAACTACGACCGGCTCGTCCTCGACATCGAGACCGACGGGTCGATCAGCCCGCGTGAGGCGCTGGCGTCGGCGGGCGAGACCCTGAAGAACCTTGTCGGGCTCATCGCCGAGCTTGCCGAGGAGCCGCGTGGCCTCGAGCTCGGCGACACGGCGGCCGCCACCTCGTCGTCGCCCGACCTCGACCTCGGCATCGAGGTGCTCGACCTCTCCGAGCGGCCGCGGAACTGCCTGAAGCGGGCGCAGGTCGACACCATCGGCCAGCTGGTCGAGAAGACCGAGGAAGACCTGCTCGCCATCACCAACTTCGGCATGAAGAGCCTGGAGGAAGTCATCCAGAAGCTCGACGAGCGGGGCCTCTCGCTCCGCGTGGCCGACTGACGGGGCGGAGGAACCGACGATGCCCAGGCCGACGAAGGGCCCGCGACTCGGCAACAGCCCGGCGCACGAGCGGCTGATGCTCGCCAACCTCGCCGCGCACCTCTTCGTGTCGGAGGCCATCACGACCACCGAGACGAAGGCGAAGCGGCTGCGCCCCTACGCCGAGAAGATGATCACGAAGGCGAAGAAGGGCGGGGTGCACAACCGCCGCACCGTCGTCGCCGACCTGCGCGACGAGGAGTCGGCCGCCAAGCTCTTCGCCGAAATCGCTCCCCGTTACGCCGATCGCAACGGCGGCTACCTGCGGATCCTGAAGCTCGGACCGCGCCCGGGCGACTCCGCCCCCATGGCGCGGATCGAACTCGTCTAAGTCTCCGGGCCTCATGGCCAGGACTCCAGAGGGTGGCGCCGTTTCCGACGCCACCCTCTTCGACGTTCCGGGCGGTGCGCGCCCCCGCGTGAAGCTGGTCGTCGCCTACGACGGCACCGACTTCCGGGGCTTCGCTGCGCAGCGAGACGTACGCACGGTGGAGGGCGTGCTGTCGAAAGCGCTCGAGAAAGTCGTGCGCCACGAAGTCGACCTGACGTGCGCGGGCCGGACGGACGCCGGCGTCCACGCCCGGGGCCAGGTCGTGACCTTCGAGGCCGAACCGGGGATCGACCCGTGGCACCTCCAGAAGGCGCTGAACGGCATGCTGGCACCGGAGGTGGTGGTGCGATCCGCCGACCTTGTCGCACCGGAGTTCGACGCCCGCCGCTCGGCGATCTGGCGTCACTACCGGTACACGGTCGTCAACCGGCCCGTCCCGGACCCGTTCCTAGCTCGGTACGCCTGGTGGGTGCCCGAGCCGCTCGACCTCCGGGCGATGCGCCTGGCCGCTGACCCGTTCGTCGGGGAGCACGACTTCACGTCGTTCTGCCGGAAGGGGCCGGAGGGGTCGACGCGCACGCGGACGGTGATGGAGTCGCGCTGGGACGAGGTCGGCGCTGGCGTGCTGGTCTACGAGATCCGGGCGGTGGCATTCTGCTGGCAGATGGTCCGATCGATCGTCGGCACGCAGGTCGACGCTGGGACGGGCAAGCTTCGTCCCGGCGACATGCTGTCGATCCTGGGCGCCCGCGATCGCCAGGCGGCGGGGCAGGTCGCCCCACCGCACGGGTTGTGCCTCTGGGAAGTCGGCTACCCCGGCTGAGGCTCAGCCGGTCTCGAAGTCCGACGTGCTGGCGTCGGCAAGGCCGGACGCCGCCGCCCCGGCGACCGAGCCGTTGGTGCCGAAGAGGTCGATGGCGACGAGGATGCCGTTGTCGAGGCTGACGCACTGGCGAACCTCCTGGACGTCGCCCGGGAGCTCGAGGGAGAACGCCGCCGGTGGGTACGACCCGCACCGGGCGACGACACCGCCGCCGAAATCGCCCTCACCCGTGATGCGGTAGTCCGGCGATTCCTGGGCCGGTGCTGCGACGCGCAGCACCTGGAAGAAGGGCCGCACGAGTGGCGGGAGCGCGGCCGCCGCCTCCTCGGGTGCCACGGCCCGGCAGTCGTCACCGTCGCAGGCGAAGCCCTCGTCGCCCTTCACGACCGCACGCTGGTCGCCACTGATGACGGCCACCTCCCCGTCACGATGGGCACTCACGAACTCGACCTGACCGGTCTCGGGGCCGCTCAGGATCTCGGCCGTCCATTGCACCTTGATGCCGTCGGCTTCCGCCTCCTCGGTCAATTCCCCGAAGTCTGTGTCGGTGATGTCGACGGTGGTGACCGTCGTGGCGGGGCCGCCGGCGACCGGGCTGGTGGGGTCGTCGTCGGTGACGATGAAACCGACGGCGGTCACGCCGGCACCCAACAGGATGCCGACAGCGAGGAGGGCAAGGTCGCGGCGGGGCAGAGGGAGTCGCATGGAGTCTCCTGCGAGAGAAACGGTGGCGTCGCCATTCTTGTATGCCGGGCCGTACGGGTCACCGTCGCCAATAGATTGGTCGCATGGCCGCATCGATCCGCATCGACGATCCGAAGCTGCGCCGATTCCACGAGTTCTGGCGTGACGAGATGATTGCGGCGGCGCTGTACGACGGGATCGCGGAGGCGAGCGAGGGCGAGCGCCGCGAGATCTTCCACGCCTTGGCGGAGACGGAGCGCCGCCACGCCGCCCACTGGGAGCGCATCCTCGCCCGCGCCGGGTTCGACGGTCTGCAGGTGCCGCGCCTCCCGTTCCGGGAGCGGACGCTCCTCGTCATGGCGCGGCGGTTCGGGGTGGAGTCAGTGGTGCCGATCATCCTCCGCGCCGAGGCGGCGGACGCTCGCAAGTACGAGAACCTGCCCGAGGCGACCCCGGCGATGGCCGCCCAGGAGAAGGCGCACGGTCGGGTCATCTCCGCCATCGGCGGTCGCGACGACGGCCCGGCGGAGGAGATCGTCCGCCTCGAAGGGCGCCATCGCATCGGCGCGGGCGGCGCCCTTCGGGCCTCCGTGTTCGGCGTCAACGACGGGCTCATTTCCAACCTGGCCCTCGTGATGGGGTTCGCCGGCGGCACCGACGACGGGAGCTTCGTCCTGCTTGCCGGCATCCTCGGCCTCTTCGCCGGCGCACTCTCGATGGCCGCTGGAGAGTGGATCTCCGTCCGGTCGCAGCGTGAGCTCTACGAGCGCGAGATCGCGGTCGAGGCGGCCGAGCTGGAGGCGTTTCCGGAGGAGGAGCGCAACGAGCTGGTCCTCATCTACCGAGCGAAGGGGATTCCGAGGGAGGAGGCGAAGGTCCTCGCCGACCAGATCATGGAGCGCCCTGACACCGCGCTCGACACCCTGGCTCGAGAGGAACTGGGCCTCGATCCCGGCTCGCTGGGATCGCCGTGGGTGGCCGCCGTGTCGTCGTTCCTGTCGTTCGCAGTGGGCGCCCTCGTCCCCGTCGTTCCGTACTTCTTCGTCGACGCCCTTCCCGCAGTCGTGACCGCCGCCGTCCTCGCCGCCCTGGCCCTGCTGGCTGTGGGAATGGCGACGGCGATCTTCACGGGACGTTCGGCGGCGCGCTCGGCGTGGCGGCAGCTGGCGATCGGCGCCGGCGCCGGCGCCGTCACCTACCTCCTGGGCTCGGCCGTCGGCCCCGCCGTCGTCTGACCCACGGGCGTCGAACCGTCAGGCGTCGGGGATGTGGTAGCCGAGGCGGCGGAGATGGCCGGCGATCTCGTCGCGGTGTTCGGGGTCGCGTGTCTCGAGGGTGAGCCCGACCGACACTTCGTCGACTCCCAGATCTGGTCCTGCACGCTGGTGGTCGACATCGAGGACGTTCAGCCCCTCGTCGGCAAGCGTTCCGAGAAGGCGGGCGAGCTCCCCGGGCCGGTCGGTGAGCCGCACGCGCAGGACGACGTATCGGCCGGCGACGCCGAGACCGTGCTCGACGATGCGCACCAGGACGGGCGGATCCACATTGCCGCCGCTGAGGACGACGCAGACCGGCCCTTCACCCCGCACCTTGCCGCTGAGGAGGGCCGCCAGCCCGGCCGCTCCGGCCGGTTCGACCACCGACTTCCCGCGCTCGAGCAGGAGGAGGACCGCCTCGGACAGCTGCTCCTCGGTGACCGTGACGACATCGTCGACGAGGGAGCGGGCGTGGGTGAGGGTGAGTGCCGAGACCGAGCGCACGGCGATCCCGTCGGCCATCGTGTCGACGCTTCGAAGGGCGGTCGGTTCGCCGTAGATCATGGCCTCCGACATGGCGGCCGCTCCCGCCGCCTCCACCCCGATCACGGTCGTGCCCGGGTTCCGCGCTTTCACGGCCGTCGCCACGCCGGCGATCAGTCCACCACCGCCGACGGGGACGACCACTGTGCGGGCGTCGGGGGCCTCCGCCGCGATTTCGAGACCCAGCGTCCCCTGACCGGCGATGACGTCGCGGTTGTCGAACGGGGCGATGTACGCCTTGCCCTGCTCGTCGGCGTGGGCAATGGCGGCCGCCAGAGCCTCGTCGACGACAGCGCCGACGAGCCGCACCTCGGCCCCGTAGCTGCGGGTGGCGTCGACCTTGGGATACGGGGCTGCCTCCGGCATGAAGATCGTCGACGGCACCCCGAGGAGCGTCGCGGCGAGGGCGACGCCCTGTGCGTGGTTTCCGGCGCTGGCGGCCACCACGCCCCGAGCCCGTTGCTCCTCGGGGAGACGGGCGATGCAGTGATAGGCGCCCCGGATCTTGAACG
>DATLFW010000389.1:0-6455 GCA_035540775.1 Acidimicrobiia bacterium | reverse complement strand
CGACGAGGGTGCAGGGCATTCCAGTGAGAGCGATGGGGTCGGTGCGAGGAAACTCGCCCACCACGGGAACCACGTCACCCTTGTGTTCACCGGTCGTCACCGTGAGCTCGACGTGGAGCAATCCGTCGTCGTGCCGCTCGGCCCAGACCACGAAGGCGTCGTACCGTCCGTCGGGAAGCATGGCGTCATCGTCGCGCGAACCGGACAGACCCTCGACGCCGACAGGATGAGGTCGGAGGGCGATTGCCGGAAATGCTTGACGCGAAAGGCTTGACGGGAAAGGGTGTGCGCGATTCGATGGCCCAGGTTTCCCATCCCTTCCGGAGGTCTTTCGTGCCCAAGACGCTCAGCAAGTCCGACATCGTCGAGGCGGTTGCCAAGGCGGCCGACATTCCGAAGGCCAAGGCCGACGCGGCGATCAACGCGTTGGTCGACGCAGTCGTCGACAACGTCAAGGCGGGCAACACGGTCCGGGTCCCGCAGCTCGGGACGTTCAAGCGTGCCAACCGCAAGGCCCGTACCGCCCGCAACCCGCAGACGGGTGCGACGGTGAAGGTTCCGGCCACGAAGGTGCCTCGTTTCACCCCGGCTGCCGGCTTCAAGGACAACGTGGCAGGGAAGGCGCCGGCGAAGAAGTCCGCCGCCAAGAAGGGCGCGGCGAAGAAGACCGCGGCCAAGAAGGGTGGCGCCAAGAAGACGGCCGCCAAGAAGTCGGCGGCGAAGAAGACGACCCGGCGCCGGTAACGGCGAATTCGGTCGGTCGTTCGAGGGGGCCCTCCGGGGCCCCCTCGTCGCGTCCGGGGGTTGTTGCCGCCGCGGTTCTCCTCAGACGTCGTCGATCCGCCTGAACGCCTCTCCGGCAGCCAGCCCGGCGAGCCGCCCCGCCTCGGCCGCTTCATCCTCGATCTGCTGACGGAAGGCAGCGAGCTGTGTGTCGGGGTCGTCGTGGATTCCCATGGTGGATCGCCACTGGCTGCGATGGGCGAGGAGCGCCGCCACCTTGCGGTCGAGCCAGCCGGCGACGTCCTCCGCGTGGTTCGGCTCGTCGGCCTCAAAGAGCAGGAGCACGTCGGGGCGGTGGTGGACGACGCCGAGGTCGCGGTCGAAGTGCGGGTCGCGTGCAGCGACCACACCGTCGACGGTGAGGAACCCAGCGTGGCGGTGGTCGGGGTGCAGGCGATACCGCTTCCAGGGATCGTGTCCGAGGACGACGCTCGGACGCGTGAGCCGGATCACGCGCGACACCTTGCGGCGCAACGCCACACCCTCTCGCAGCTCGCCGTCGACCTCGTCGAGGAAGTGGACCTCGGCCGCACCGAGTTCTCGGACGGCGGCGCGCGCCTCGGCATGGCGGGTCTCGACGAGGGCGGCAGTGTCGTCGTCCACCTCCCACGATCCTTTCGAACCGTCGGTGAGGACGAGGAGGTGCACCTCGCACCCCGCCGCCGCCCACTTCGCGAGGGTGGCTCCGGCACCGAACTCGATGTCGTCCGGATGAGCGCCGATGGCCAACGCCCGGTCAGGAACCGGCAGGTTCACCGTCGCGTTCACGCGGGGGACTGCCCCCCGTCGAGCGCGACGAGGTCGGCGACCATGGCGAGGTCGTCGACGGAGTCGACGTCGTGGCGCAGGCGATCGTCGTCGCGCCGCTCGACGACGTGCAGTCCGAGACGCTGGGCCTCGGCGACATGGCGTCGGAACGACCCCGGCCCGTAGGCGAAGCAGAAGTCGGCGGTGGCCGGGAGGGAGAGGACGGGGGTCCCGTCGTCGTGCCGGCAGGGGACGGCGACGACGACCGGGTCGCGACCGGGCGTCGTGACCGGCGACAGGTCGGTCAGCATCGGGAGGTCGGCGTGTACGACGACGACGCGGTCGACGGCGTCGGCTGCCAGGTGCCGGCGGCCGGCGTCAGCGGCGCCGTCGAGGGTGCCGGGGTCGGGGAGGACATCGAGCCCTCGACCGCGTGCCCACCGCACCACCTCGGGCGCCGACGACACGATGGTCAGGGCGGCCAGGCCGGCCGTCGCCTCGGCGGCATCGACGACTCGGTCGGCCATCGACTGGTAGAGCCGGGCACGTTCCGCCCGGTCGAGCTGTGGTGCCAACCGTGCCTTCCCGCCGTCGAACGCCCGGATCGGCACGGCGACGCCGATCCGAACCGCCTCGCTGGTCACCCGAGCACTTCGTACGTCTTGGTGACCGGCTCCTGGCGGAGGAGGTCGCGGATGCGCAGGATCGAGTCCTGGACGTCGTGCTGCGAGAGGGCGGCCTCGAGGTCGTCGACCGAACGCCAGCGAGAGATGGCGGCGCCCTCGACCATTCCTCCGGCGTTGCGCTGCGTGCTGACGACGAGCTCGACCGACTCGCAGCCGGGCTGGCGGGAGAGGACAGGCCGGATGTCCTCCTCGAACATCTCGCGAATGCGAGGAAGATCGTCGGGGTCGACTGCGCTCATGAACATCCGGACCAACACGGCGCTCTCCTGACGTCAGGCCGTCCAGGCCGACTTGGCGAACATCCCGGCCAGTTCGTCGCTGCGCTTCAGCGTCATCGCCTCGCGGTCGAGTTCGGCCGCGAAGCGCTCCCCGGTGCCGGGGTACTTGAACGTGACCCGGATGCGGCGCTCGTCGATCTCGATGACGTTGTACGAAGGGCGCACGTAGCCGCGCAGCCGGTACGACGACACGGTGCCCGAGTTGACGACCAGGAGGTCGTTGAGCAGCCAGACGTACGGCACGTGCTTGTGTCCCGACAAGACGACGTTGCAGCCGACCTCCGAGAGGAGGGTGAGGACGTCGCCGGCGTCCCATACCGTGTTGCGTTCCCGTCCCGTGCCCGGGACGGGGACGAGGTGATGGTGGAGGACGAAGATCCGCTCGTCGGCGGTCACCGAGAACTGCTGGCGGATCCAGTCGTATCGCTCGCGCCCGACCTCACCTTCGGCAAGGTCTGGCTTGGTGGAGTCGAGTCCCACGACGAGCACCTCCGTCGCCCCACGTCCCGCCAGGGTCGGGGTGAGCTTGAGGACCCGGTCGTGCTTGCCGGGTACGTCGCCGACTCCGAAGATGTCGGCGAAGTGGAGGTAGCCGACGTTCTTGGCGTCGTGGTTGCCCGGGATGACGAGGACGGTGAGTTCGTCGTCGAAGAGCGGCTGGAGGTGACGCTGTGCTGTGCGGAACTCGGGGCCGTACCCGTCGGTGGTGAGGTCGCCGCCGACGACCACGAGGTCGGGCCGCATCGTGCGGATCTCGGTGATGGCGGCGACGAGCAGGCTCTCGTCGAAGAGCGGCGATCCGCAATGGATGTCCGAGAGCTGGGCGATCAGCAGCGAATCGCGTGGGCCGGACGAGCGTGCCATTTGCCGTAGCCTAACCCCCGTGGAACCGATGTATACCTTGGCGGCGGGCGTGTTGAAGCCGCTCTTGCGGCGTGGCCTCGACTGGACCGTCGACGGCGACCACCTCGTTCCCCGTCACGGTCCCGCCATCCTCGCCTCGAATCACGTGAGCTACCTCGACCCGCTCGTCGTGGCGTACGTGATCGACGAGCGCCAGCGCCGCTGTCGCTTCCTCGCCAAGGCCGAGCTGTTCGACAAGCGGGGACTCGGATGGGCGCTGCGCCAGATCCACCAGATCCCCGTGCTGCGCAACACGGGCGACGCCGGTCGTTCCCTCGACGCCGCCGTCGAGGCGCTGCGCAAGGGCGAGATCGTGGCGATCTTCCCTGAGGGAACCATCTCGCTCGACCTCGAACCCATGGCGCCCAAGACCGGCACGGCCCGGCTCGCCCAACTCTCCGGGATGCCGGTCGTACCGGTCGGGTTGTGGGGCGCCCACCGGGTGCTGTTCAAGGGGCGCAAGCCCAACTGGCAGCGGGGCGTCGCCCAGGTCGTCTGCCTCGGCGCGCCCGTGAAGGTCGGGCCCGACGACGACGTCCGCGAGGCGTCCGACCGGATCATGACGGCCGTCGTGGAGCAGGTGCGCCGGGCCAGGGCGATGTACCCGCAGGTTCCCGAACCGGGCGAGGACGACTGGTGGGTCCGCTCTCCTGAGACCGCCGTCCTCCGGAGTTGCCGCGAGGAAGCGGCATCGTGAGGACCGCCGTCATCGGGTCGGGGTCGTGGGGGACGGCGGTTGCCGCCCTCACCTGCGAGAACGCCGACGCCGTCCTGTGGGCGCGGCGCGACGAGCTGGCGCTCGCCGTGAACGAGCGGCACGAGAACCCCGACTACCTGCCGGGGTGTGTGCTTCCCGGCAACCTGCGGGCGACCGCCGACCTGGGCGAAGCGGTCGATGGCGCCGACGTGGTCGTGATGGGAGTGCCGTCGCACGGGTTCCGCGCCGTGTTGGCGGAGATCGCCGACCTGGTGCCGCCCGACGTGCCCGTCGTCAGCCTCTCGAAGGGTGTCGAGCAGGAGACGCTGTTGCGGATGACCGAGGTGGTCGCCGAGGTGCTGCCCGACCATCGCCGCGACCGGATCGGGGTGCTGACCGGTCCCAACCTCGCCCGGGAGATCGCGCAGGGGCAGCCGGCGGCGTCGGTCGTCGCTATGGACGACGAGGCGACGTGTGAGGTGCTCCAGGGCGTCTTCATGACGTCGCGGTTCCGCGTGTACACGAACCCCGATGTGGTGGGGTGCGAGGTGGCCGGGGCGCTGAAGAACGTCATGGCGATCGCCACCGGGATGGCGGCGGGGTTGGGCTACGGCGACAACTCGCGTGCCGCGCTCATCACCCGCGGCTTGGCCGAACTGACACGGCTCGGCGTGGCGCTCGGGGGCAGCCCGCTCACCTTCCTCGGCCTGGCGGGCATCGGCGACTTGGTGGCGACGTGCACGTCGGAGCAGAGCCGGAACCGCACCGTGGGCTTCCAGCTGGGGCAGGGGCGGACGCTCGACGAGATCGTCTCGGAGATGCGGATGGTCGCCGAGGGCGTGAAGTCGACGGCCGCCGTCCTGGCGCTGGCGGCGCGGGAGGGGATCGAGATGCCGATCGCCGAGCAGGTCGGCGCCGTGCTCTACGAGGGGCGGGAACCGGCGGCCATGGTCGACGCCCTCATGGGCCGCGAGGCCAAACCCGAACTCCACGGCATCGACGGCCCCGCCTGACCCACCCCCCACGTTCTTGGCCCTTTGTGCAGGGCTATGCGCGGCTCCGGAGGCCAAGTTTGCGGGCAGGGGCGGGAACTCGCGGCGGCGCACGCGTCGTCCGACGGATGGAGTGACGACCCGGAGGTCCGGCGGTGCGACGAACGACGGTGCAGGCAGGCGTGGCGGTGGTGGCGGCGAGCGTGATGTTGGCCGGCTCGTGTGGTTCGACGGCCGATCCGCCGCTCGGGATCACGCTGCCGACTCGTCTGGTGGCGAACCTCGAGACGTTCGAGGGCTGCGACGAACTGACGTCGTACTTCGAGGACGTGGTGCCGGACGCGCCGGGAGGCGTCGTCGGTGACGGCGTTGCGGCGGGCGGCGTCGTGGCCAACGAGGTCGCCGGCAGTGCGGGGTCCGGATCCCAGGGAGTCGTGCGGCAGAGCGCCGCCGGTGACGCCGTCGCCGTGGCGGAGTCGTCCGGTGGCGGGCCGGCGGCGTCGGGTGCCCCTGACGCCAACTTCTCGGCGACCGCTGCCGAGGACTTCTCGCGCACGAACGTGCAGGAGGCGGGGGTCGACGAGCCCGACCTGGTGAAGACCGACGGTCGGCTGGTGGTTGCAGTCGCGCAGGGACGACTCCACGTGGTGGGCGTCGAGGGGCGTCGACGGTTGGGGAGCGTGGCGCTGCCGGAGGGGTCACACGAGCTGTTCCTGGTCGGCGACCGGGCCGTCGTCTTGACGAGCAGCTGGGGTGTCCCGATCCCGGCCGTCGAAGATGTTGCGAGCGTCGGCGGTGACGCCGTCATCGGGATCCCCGAGATCATGCCGGCGACGGGGTCGACGGTCGTGTCGGCGGTCGACCTTGCGGACCCCTCGAACCCGCGCGTGGTCGAGTCGGCCACCTTCGAGGGGCGGTACGTCTCGGCCCGCCTCGCCGACGGCGTGATCCGCCTCGTCCTTGCCTCGTACCCGACGCCGGTGCCCGAGGGCGAGGGGACGCCGCCCGGGGGCGCCGAGGCCAGCGCCTTCCTGCCCGACCGCGTCGTCGAAGGCGAAGGGGGCGTCGTGGAGGTCGAGCCGCTGGTGGCGTGCGACGCCGTCGCCCGTCCCGCCGACCCGGCCGGGCCGGGAACGACGACGGTCCTCACCTTCGAGGCCGACGGTGGGCTGGAGCCGATCGACAGCGACGCCGTCGTTGCCGACACCCAGACGGTCTACGCCTCGGCCGAGGGCCTCTATGTCGCGGTCGGTCGATGGAACGAGCAGGGTGGTGTGGCCACCGACATCCACGCCTTCGACATCTCCTCGCCCCGTTCGACCGAGTACGTCGGATCGGGGTCGGTCGCCGGCGAGCTCCTCAACCAATG
>DATLFW010000388.1:0-8983 GCA_035540775.1 Acidimicrobiia bacterium | reverse complement strand
CGCCCGGGGTTGTGGGGCGGGCAGGCGAGGCCCCCGTTGGCCTGCACGGTGAGCCCACCCTGGCTCGAAGCCAGCCGGTGGTCGACGTCGCACCACTCGGCAGGGACGTCGCACCCGGGGTGGGTGCAGTGCCGGTCGCGTAGCTCGACGACCCGCCGGGTCGCCCCCCGGAACAGGCGCCGCTTGGCTCCGAGGTCGACGACGCGGCTCGGGCCGT
Organism: Acidimicrobiia bacterium; assembly: GCA_035540775.1. GTDB lineage: Bacteria > Actinomycetota > Acidimicrobiia > IMCC26256 > JACPCJ01 > DATLFW01. Next base: position 8,766 of record DATLFW010000388.1, on the reverse strand, counting down.
CGAAGACCACCCGCTCGATGTCAGCCTCGGTCAGCCACGGGAGCAGTTGCCCCGGCGTCACAACCGTGCCGTTGGCGAGCTCGCAAAGTCGGCCCGACAACGTCGGGTAATCGACGTAGGCGGTGAAGAGCGGTCGTGGAGGCGACCCTTCCTTGGGCGTCGCCGCCCGCCGGGCCATCTCGACGAGGGCGTCGAGTCGGCGCTGGGCCGGGGTGCGAGCAAGGTGCTCGGCCCGAGTGTCGTCGCCGTGGACCGCCTTGGCCTCTGCCCAGTCGGCCTCGAACAGCTCGTCCTCGATGCGGGTGAGGACATCGTTGACGATGGTGCCCGAGATCGCGTCGGCCACGCCGTCGAGGTACCAGGTGCCCCGCATCGTCTGAGAGAGGTGGAGGGAGCGGAGGGCGTATTGCGCCGCTGCGTCGTCCTCTACTCCGTCGGGGTCGGCGAGCTGCTCCCAGTAGGCCATTGCGCGGTCGAAGTCGGGGAACGAGAGATCGCGGGCGTACCCGAGCAGCATCGTCTCGTCGCGCTCGAAGGCGTCGCGGTCATGGCCAGCGGCCCGGGCGAGGCGGCCGGCGTGGTCAGCGCCGATGTCGCCCTCGCAGAGCGCCCGGGCCGTCGCCGGCATGTCGCGCAGCGACCGGGCGAGCCACACCTGGCGGCGGGCGACCTTCAGGGGGATGCGGCAGCGACGCGCCAGCCAGGAGGCGGCCGAGCGGGCCCGGTCGAGCGTCCATACCTTGCGGGCGTCCCACCGGCTGACCATGCGCGCCCGCACGCCCTCGAGGCGGGACACTTCGCGCTCGAGACCGACGAGGAGGGCCGAGAGCTCGTCGTCGCTCAGCGAGTGCAGATCGAGCGCCACCATGCCGTCGACCGCCGCGGCCAACGGCGCCAGGACCGGGGCGGCCAGGTCGACATCCAGCGGGCGTTCGGCGATCTGCGGCACGAACACATGTTCGCATCGGGGTATGACAGTTACCCCTCGACGACTCGCTTCAGGTTGGCGAGCGTCGCGGGAATCCCGTCCCGGGCGAGTTGGCCCATCCCCTCGATCCGGGCCATGAGTTCGTCGTCGCCGAGCGCCTGCTCGTCGCGCAGGTAGACGGGGTAGCCGGGGAGGACCTCCCACGTCTCGGTCACCCGGGTGCCGTCGCCGTCGGGCTCGAGGACGAAGCCCCACCGCACGAGCGGCACCTCGCCGTCGTGCTGGCCCCGGTTGACGAAGGCGAACTCGCGTCCCGGCTCGGCCGTCACCACCGTGCAGTAGGTCTGCCAGGTGAAGTCGCCGATGGCGTTGTGGCCGACGAAGCGGGCGCCCTTGGTGCGCGCCGCGGTCGGGTCGTCCCACTCGCCACCCACACAGACGGGACTCAGTTCACCCATCCGCGTGATGTCGCTCACCACGTCGTACACCTCGTCGGGCGAGCGGTTGATCGTGATCGAGGCCTGGTGTCGGAATGCGGAGACGTCCATGGCGCCGGATCGTACGCCCGAGGCGGAATCGGCGCCCGTGAGGTCCGCCGTCGCGACCTGGGCGGGGCCGAGGCGTAAGACGGGCATGAGCACCCGTCGTCGCCGCACCGTCGCCATCTCCCTCGCCGCCACGTTCGCTCTGGCAGTACCGGGCGCTTCCTCGGCGTCCGTCGCGCTCGCCGACCAGGCCGGCACCCCCGACCCGGCGGGGGCCGACACCCTCCCCGACCTCCGCGCGTACGCGCCGATTCCGGACGGAGTGGGTGACGCCGACCTGCCCGATGTCGTGTCCGACCCTGGCGCATGGGCCGACCGGATCCTCGACCCCAACGCCCCCAGGGCCAAGGCGATCCGGCTGCACAGCACGTTCGCCAACGACGGGCCGTACAGCTTCGAGGTCGTGGGCGTCCCCACCGGCAGCGGCGTCACCGACCCCGAGCCGGGGACGATGGAAGCGCTCCAGTGCGAGCGGTGGGAAGGCCCCGAGGTGAACGGTGCCCAGCGGACGTGCGCCCGCTACGCCCCGGTCGGGACCATGTCGTGGGACCCCCACCACTTCCACGTGCACCTCGAGGACTTCACCCGCTTCGCCCTCACCGAAATCGAGGCGGACGGGACGCCCGGTCCTGTCGTCGTCGAGGGCGAGAAGCTCGGCTTCTGCATGATCGACAACATCCCGTGGTCACCCACCATCCGCGACGACCGGCCGCCGACGTGGCTGCCGTCCTTCCCCGGCGCCCTCGACCTCTGGTGGTTCGCCCGCCACGGTTGGTACAAGGGCTGCAGCCAGCCCCCGATGCCTGGGGCGATGTACCGCCAGGGCGTCTCGCCGGGATGGACCGACACCTACTACTCGCCCTACCCGGGCCAACAGCTCGTGATCGAGGACCCGGCCACCGGCTTCTCCGTGCCCGACGGGGAGTACCTCGTCGTCTTCGACGTGAACCCGACCGGGCGCTTCCTCGAACGCGACCGCTCCGACAACCGGGCGTGGGCGCGTATCCGCCTCTTCACGGAGAACGGGGAGCGCGAACTCGAACGCCTCGGGTCGTACGCGCCGCCGGCGCCCACCGGCTGACCCGTTCGATCCGCACGCCGACTCCGCATGGCGGGACGTTCGGGGACGCCCTCGCTGCGGCCGGTAACGTCAGGCCCGGCATGCCGGCCAACGCTCCTGTCGTCGACGATCTCTACACCCGCGCACTCGAGACGCGCGACCTCACCCGGGGGTTCGTACGGGAGGGCGAGGTCGTCGAGGTCACTGCCACCGGCGCCACGCTTCGGGCTCACGGTTTCCGGCGGGCCGGCCGCATCGGCGGCGCCGAGGGCGGCACCGGGGACGGGTCCGCGGCCCACCTCCCCGACGAGGACTTCACGGGCACGTGGCGGATCGACCTGGTGAGCGACCGGGTGTTCCGCATTCGCTACTCAGAGGCCGGCGACGTTCCTGCCAACCACACCCCGGTGCTCGCCGGCGCCGTGGGTGAGCACGAAGGGCGGGTGACCTCCGACGACGAGCGCCTGGTCTTCTCCACCGACCAGATGAGAGTCGAGGTCGCCCTCAAGCCCCTCACCGTCTCGGTCGCCGACGCCGCGGGCCGGCGCGTGTGCGAGGTCGGCGGCCGAGAGAAGAACCTGCTGTCGCATTGGGACGCCTACAACACCGGGATCTGCCGGACCCGAGACGGCGACCCCCTTGCCGTCGAGTGTTTCGCACTGCGTCCCGGCGAGGCGGTGTACGGCTTCGGCGAGCAGTTCGTCGACCTCGACAAGCGGGCTCAGACCGTCGACGTGAACATGACGGAGGCCACGGGCGTGACGACCGCCCGGTCCTACAAGAACGTTCCGTTCTTCGTCACGACGGGCGGGTACGGCGTCTTCCTCAACCACTCGGCCCGCATGACCGCCTGGGTCGGGAGCCTGTCGGCCGCCGACCTCCAGGTCGCCGTCGAGGACGACTTCCTGGATTTCTTCGTGATCGTGGGGGACGTGAAGGAGGTGCTGGCGGCCTACACCGGGCTCACCGGAGGGCCTGGTCTCCCTCCCCAGTGGAGCTTCGGGTTCTGGCAGTCGAAGATCAGCTACTCGTCGGCCGACGAGGCGCTCGCCGTCGTCCGTCGCCTGCGGGAACACGGCGTTCCTCTCGACGTCCTCCACCTCGACACGTTCTGGTTCAAGGACGACTGGTACTGCGACCTCGAGTTCGACGCCGAGCGCTTTTCCGACCCCAAGGGCTTCATGGCCGAACTGGCCGAGCTCGGCGTGAAGGTGTCGTTGTGGCAGTTGCCCTACATCCCCGAGGGCTCGACGCTGTTCGACGACCTCGCCGCCGTCGACGGCTTCGTGAGGACGGCCGAGGGCGACCTCTACGACGTCGGCATCTGTTACACGCCGGGCTTCGAGGGCCGGGTCGGTTGCATCGACTTCACCAACCCCGACGCACGGCGGGTGTACCAGGACGCTCTGCGCCGGTTGTTCGACCTCGGCGCCCGGGTGATCAAGGCCGACTTCGGCGAACAGGCACCCCTCGACGGCGTGTACCACGACGGCACCCCGGGCCACCGGATGCACAACCTCTATCCGCTGCTCTACATCCAGACGGTCGCCGAGGTCACCGAGGAGGCCACCGGCGAGCGGATCATCTGGGCACGGTCGGCGTGGGCGGGCAGCCAGCGCTACCCACTCCACTGGGGCGGTGACAGCAGCGCCAACTGGGAGAACCTCGCCCCGCAGCTCTGCGGCGGGCTGTCGATGGGGATGAGCGGGTTCCCCTTCTGGAGCATGGACATCGGCGGGTTCTTCGGCACTCCGGAGCCCGACCTCCTCATCAGGTCGTTCCAGGCCGGCATGTTCCTGTCCCACACCCGGATCCACGGCACGGGGCCGCGGGAGTTGGATGCCTTCGGCGACGAGGTGCTCGAGGTGTGCCGGGACGCCCTTCGCCTGCGGTACCGGATGCTGCCGTACATCCTCGCCACGGCGCGTGCCAGTGCGGCCGGGTCGCTCCCCGTCGCTCGCCCGCTCGTGGTCGAGTTCCAGGACGACCCGACGACCTGGCGGGTGTCCGACCAGTGGCTGTTCGGGGAGCACCTCCTGGTGGCGCCCGTCATGGACCCGTCGGGGCGCCGGCGCGTCTACGTGCCCCACGGCACGTGGACCGACTGGTGGACCGGGGCGGCGGTCGCCGGCGGTCGCTGGATCGAGGTGGAGTGCGGCCTCGACCGGATTCCCCTCTGGATCCGCGAAGGTGGACTCGTCCCGCTCGGCCCCGAGATGCTCCATGTCGGCGAACGGCCGACCGACGAGGTGACGGTGCGCCTCGCGCCATTCGCCGGTGACGGTGCCACCGAGATCACCGTTCCGGTAGAGGGCGGCGATGCGACCGTCCGCTATGTCGCGTCGTCCGGGGACCACCGGGTCGAGATCGAAGGCCCCGCCATCGACTGGGCGGTCGAGGCGTGGGGCGACGGCGCGCCCGAGGTTCGCCTGGCGCGCTGATGCAGACGTTCCTCCCCTCGGACGACTTCGCCGAGAGCGCGCGGGTGCTCGACAGCCGGAGACTCGGGAAACAGCGGGTGGAGGCGCTCCAGATCTTTCGGGCGATCACCCGCCCCCAGTACGGATGGCGGAACCACCCTGCCGTGCGCATGTGGCGGCGGTACGAGGAGGCGCTCGTCGCCTACGGACTCGCGATCTGCGACGAGTGGGTGTCGCGCGGTCACGGCGATACCGTCAGAGGCAAGCTGCTCGAGGAGTGGGCGGCGTGGTCAGGCGAGTCCACCGTCCGGTCACAGGAAGCCCTTGCGGCGGCGGGGAGGTTGCCGCCCTGGCTCGGCAACCCCGACTTCCATCGCAGCCACCAGTCAGCGCTGCTACGGAAGGACCGGGACGCCTACGCCGCCCACTTCCCCACGGTTCCTGACGACCTGCCATACCACTGGCCGGCTCCAGCCTGACGAGATCCACCTCGGCGGGCCCTCGCTCACCGGCCGGCACGTACACTGACGATGCGCAAGGGGACGTAGCTCAGTTGGCTAGAGCACCTGCTTTGCAAGCAGGGGGTCGAGGGTTCGAGTCCCTTCGTCTCCACCAGGAATCGGTGGCCGCCTGGGCCGAACCCGGCGCTCAGTCCTCGTGGTCGTCGACGGCCGCCATCTCGCTCATCGTCGTGAGCGGCGGCTTCGCCCGCCGGTCGACGACGAGGCGGAGGACGTCGGGGCGGGCGTAATGGCCGGTGGAGTCGAACATCCGCTTCTGGCGGACGATCGCATCGAGGTCGAGCTCGGCGGTCACGATCCCCGCCTCGCCGACGAGCGGGCCGGCGACGATCGACCCGCCAGCCGCCACGATCGTCGTGTTGCCCCGTGACATCCAGTCGTCATCTCCGCCGTAGAGCTCGTCGCGCCCGGGGATGTCGGCGGGCACGTCCGACCCTCGAAGGAACGGCGTGACGCCCACCACGTGGCACCCACCCTCCTTGGCAATGTGACGGAGCGTCGGCACCCACTCCTCGCTGTTGTCCCACGTCGGCGCCACGTACACCTGCACGCCCTGCCCGTAGAGGGCGGTGCGGGCCAGTGGCATGTAGTTCTCCCAGCAGATCAGGCCGCCGAGCCGACCGATCTCGGTGTCGTAGACCTGAAGCCCGGCGCCGTCACCCCCGCCCCAGACGAGCCGTTCGCCCCCGGTCGGCATGAGCTTGCGGTGACGGCCGAGCACCGAGCCGTCGGGGCCGAGGAACAACAGTGTGTTGAACAGCGTGCCTCCGTCCGGCTCGCGCTCGTTGATGCCCACCGCGACGTGCACGCCTGCCGCTCGGGCGGCCGACCCCATCGCCGAGACCGCCGGCCCGGGCACGGTGACGGAGTTGGCGAAGAGCCGTTCGTACCAGGCGCCAACGCCATCGGCCCACGGCCGGGTCCGCCAGACCCAGTCGGGGTAGCCCGGCACGAACGCTTCCGGAAAGACGACGAGCTGGGCGCCGTCGGCCGCCGCCTCGGCGATCAGACCGCACACCTTGTCGACGGTCGCCTCGCGGTCCAGGAACACGGGCGTCTCCTGAACCGCTGCCACGCGGACCTTCGTCATGTCGCTCCCTCGGGGCCGATCGCCGGTCGTTCGTCGGGCCGCCATCATGCCTCACCGCACTGCAGGCGAACCGGTGACCGGTGCCGTTGAGACGACAGCCCGGGATCCGCAGCTGGTCAACCGAGGCGCCAGAACTCCCCGGTCAGGCCCAACCGCTCGAGGATCGCCTGGTTCTGCTCGAGCGAGTGGGGCCGCCACGTCGGTGACAGGCGATCGTCCCACCACGCGCGCGCGAGCTCGTTCAGCTCCGTGACCGAGATCGTGGCGCCCGGCGGACGGCCCCCGAGCCAGCGGTCGACGTGCTCTTCCGACCGGAAGAGGTTCATCGCGCTTCAGGTGAACCCGATGTCGTCCCACCACGCGGCCGCCGGCACGAGGCAGTGAAACAGCAACGACGGGTCGGATGGCTCCTGGTCTCGCACCTCGACGTGGATCGCTTCGCCGCAGTCGGGGCACGACGATTCGATGTCGCCGTCGACGCCGAGCGCGGCGCAGATGCCAAATGCGTCCCACGCACAGTTTGCGAACCACCATCGCCCGCCGGCGCGCACGCGGTGTGCCGTTGGCGCGGCCGAGAACGGGTTCGCCATGCGGATGTCGCCGCCGGCGTAGAGCACGAGCGCCCGCGCCTCGTGGAGTCGGCGCCAACCCGTTTCGACGACCGCCGGGGTGGAACGCTCGACGTCTGCGACCTCCTCGGCGCGAGGTGCTCGGCCGAGCGAGACGAAGAGCGCATACGTCGTGTTGCGCAGGCGGATGTCAGCGTCGTCGAGCACGTCGCGTGGCGCCTCCAACGTCGGCATGGTCCGACGCGTGCACGCTACGCCTCCTCGCGACTCACCGCCTTCCACTCGCCGTTCCTCCGACCGCTTCGGCGTGCCGCCGACGGGGAACAACGTCGTGGTCGTTCACGATCCCGCCCAAAGGACGTGTGAGATGAAGGTTCTGCACTGCCGTGACGCCGGATTCGACTGCGACGCGGTCGTACGCGCCGAGTCGGACGACGAGATCCTCGACCAGGTGCGTCCGCACACCGAGGAAGCGCACCAGGTCACCGTCGACCCCGAGATGGAGGCACAACTGTTGACGCTGATCCGAACCGAGGACTGACCCTCCGGCACCCGGCGTCAGCGACCTGCGGCCTCGAAGGCGTCGAGGAGGGCCTCCACTGCGGCCTTCTGCTCGGCGTTGAACGCCAGCATGGGAGGGCCGTCCGGGTGGCGGATCGTCACCCGCAGGCCGTCCTTGAACGGTGCTCGCACAATCGGCACGTCGGTGCCTGCCGCGAGCCGGATCGACGACTTCCCATGCGAGAAGACCTCGAGTACGCCGTCCTCGAACACCATCCGAACGCCGAAGTGCCCCTCCGCCTCCACGGCGGAGAGCCTAGGACGGAGCGTGACGGCGTGCCGCGGACGGTTGCTCCGATTCCACAACGGCCATCGGGGGAACAACCCGGCGCGTCAGCGCGAACGGTCTGTCACGCTGTGGGGGACGGGGCGGCATGACGGGGGAGGACGATGGCTGACGGGACCGACGTGCGGGCGCTGCTGCTCGACACCGCGGGCGCCGCCGCCGACTACCTCGAGAGCCTCGACGAGCGGCCCGTCGGCGTCGGGGCGACCGTCGACGAGCTGCGCAGCTCTCTCGACGTCCCGCTCGGCGACGATCCGGTCGATGCCCGCACGGTGATCGAGGAGTTGCACGCAGCGGCCGATGCCGGTGTCGTCGGCACGGGTTCTCCCCGCTACTTCGGGTTCGTCATCGGCGGCGCCGTTCCCGCTGCCCTCGCCGCCGACTGGTTGACCTCGGCCTGGGACCAGAACGCGGGGCTCTACGCCGCGGGCCCCTCCGCCGCCGTCGTCGAGGAAGTCGCGGGCCGCTGGGTGAAGGAACTCCTCGGTCTCCCCGAATCGGCGTCGTTCGCCTTGGTGACCGGCTGCCAGATGGCCCACTTCACGGCGCTCGCCGCCGCCCGTTACGCCGTCCTCGAGCGGGTCGGCTGGGACGTCAACGACCAGGGGCTCCAGGGAGGGCCACCCATCCGAGTGCTCGTCGGCGCCGACCGGCACGTCACGGTCGACCGGGCCCTGCGCTACCTCGGCATCGGTCGTCGCTCGCTCGTGCCCGTCGCGACCGACGACCAGGGCCGGATGCACGTGCCCGCCCTCGCCGACGCCCTGGCGGCTGACCCCGAGGCCC
>DATLFW010000387.1:0-4140 GCA_035540775.1 Acidimicrobiia bacterium | reverse complement strand
AGGGCTCTCCAGCGACAGCGCCATGGAGCCCTTGAGCGCCCCCTTCGCCCGCTCCATCTCCTCGTCAGTGAGCCCCTCGGAGAGGAGGGCGTCGAACTGCTCGTGCATGAGTTCGACCACCTCGACGGCCTGCTTCGGGGCCGTCCCGGCATAGGCAGCCAGCACGCCCGTGTCCTCGTAGCCGTGACGGTACGAGTACACGGAGTACGCCAGTCCCCGTTTCTCCCGGATCTCCTGGAACAGGCGGGACGCCATCCCTCCCCCGAGCGCCTGGTTGACCACCGTCAGGGCGTACCGGTCGGGATCGTCGCGTCGCAACGCCCGGGCGCCGAGGACGAGGTGGGCCTGCTCCGCTGGCTTCGTCCAGACCTCGAGAGGCTGCGGCGGCGCCTCGGCCGCCTGCCGGGAGCGTTCGAGGGGGCCGGACCGGCCGGCGAAGCGCGCCTCCACGCCGTCGACCACCACCTCGTGGTCGACGTTACCCGCCACGGCAACCACCACGTTCCCGGCCGGGTAGTGGTCGGCGTGGTACACGGCGATGTCGTCGCGGGTCATCGCCTCGATCGTCTCCGGGTACCCGATGACTTCCCGCCCGACGGGCGAGTCCGGGAAGAGCGCCCGGCCGAAGACGTCGTGGACGAGGTCGTCCGGCGTGTCGTCGCGCATCCGGATCTCTTCGAGGATGACCTGCCGCTCCGACTCGATGTCGGCCTCGCGGAACGCCGGCGCCCACACGATGTCGGAGAGGATGTCGAGGGCGAGGTCGAGGCAGTCGTCGACGACGCGGAGGTAATACGCCGTGTACTCGTGGGCGGTGAAGGCGTTCATTTCGCCCCCGACCGCTTCGACGGCCTCGGCAATCTCCTGAGCCGTCCGCGTGTCGGTGCCCTTGAAGAGCAGGTGCTCGAGGAAGTGTGTCGCGCCGGCGAGGTGCTCGACCTCGTCACGGGATCCGACGTCGACCCAGAATCCGATCGCGAGCGACCGGACCGACGGCATCCGCTCCGTCACGATCCGCAGGCCGGAGTCGAGCGTGGTGCGCGCCAACCCCGCACCGAGATCCTCGGTGCGGGGCTTGCGAGCGGACACGGAGCCCGTCAGCGACGCCGGCGACGGCGGTCGCCGCCCCGGTCGCTCTTGCGCACCTCGGCCACCACCTCGTCGGGTCCGAGGTCGCCGAACTCCTCGGCGGCCTGCTCCTTCCAGTGGGCCTCGAAGGACACGGTGTCGCGGTCGCCGCCACCACCACCGGTGCCAGCGTCGCGGCCACCCCGGTCGCCCCGATCGCCGCGGTCACCACGGTCACCACGGTCACCGCGGTCACTGCGCTCGCGCCGTTCGCGGGGGCGGTCCTCACCGGCGTCCTCACCGTCGCCGCCGCCCGCAGCCGCCGGCGCCGGCGGCTCGTCGCCGGCCAGCGAGAGCGACAGCTTGCCGCGGGGGTCGATGTCGTCGACACGGACCTCGAGGTCCTGGCCCATCTCCAGAACGTCCTCGACCTTGTCGATGCGCTTGCCGCCACCCAGCTTCGAGATGTGGATGAGGCCGTCACGCCCGGGGAGGATGTTCACGAACGCACCGAAGCTGGTGATGTTCACGACCTTCCCGGTGTAGACGGCGCCCAACTCCGCCTCGGGCGGGTCGAGGATCTCCTGGATCCGCCGGACCGCCTCGTCGACGGCCGACTTGACCGTGGCGCCGATGGTGACGGTGCCGACGACCCCGTCGTCGTCGATGTTGATGTCGGCCCCGGTCTCCTGCTGCAGCGTGTTGACGACCTTGCCCTTCGGCCCGATCACCTCACCGACCTTGTCGAGCGGGATGGTGAGACTGACGATCTTCGGTGCCGTGTCGCGAACGTCCTCACGCGGCTCCGCGATGGCGGCGTTCATCACGTCGAGGATCTGCATCCGGGCGTCGCGCGCCTGGCGCAGCGCCTGGGCGAGCACGTCGGCGGGAAGACCGTCGATCTTGGTGTCGAGCTGGAGTGCCGTGACCGAGTCGGCCGTGCCCGCCACCTTGAAGTCCATGTCGCCGAAGGCGTCCTCGGCGCCGAGAATGTCGGTCAGCGTCGTGTACTTCCCGTCGGCGTACACCAGACCCATGGCGATCCCCGCCACGGGCGCCTTGATCGGCACGCCGGCGTCCATGAGCGACAGCGACGAACCGCACACCGATGCCATCGACGTCGAGCCGTTGGACGCCAGCACGTCGGACACCAGCCGGAGCGCGTAGGGGAAGTCGTCGATCGACGGCACGACCGGGAGGAGCGCACGCTCCGCCAGGGCTCCGTGGCCGATCTCGCGGCGCTTCGGGCTCCCGACCCGGCCCGTCTCACCGGTGGAGAAGGGCGGGAAGTTGTAGTGATGCATGTAGCGCTTGGAGTCCTCGGGCGAGATGGTGTCGAGCATCTGCTCCATCCGCGGCATGCCGAGGGTGGTGACGTTGAGGACCTGGGTCTCGCCCCGCTGGAAGAGCGCCGAGCCGTGCGCCGTCGGGATGACGCCCACCCGCGCCGAGAGCGGCCGCAGCTCGTCGGTCTTCCGACCGTCGATGCGGAACCCCTCGTTGACGATGCGGCTCCGCACGATCTCCTTCTGGAGCGAGCGGTAGGCGGCCTTGATCTCCTTCTCGCGCCCGGCGAACGGCCCCGGCGACTCCTCGCTGCCGCAGAGTTCGACCATGAGCTCGTCGCGCAGCGTGTCGATCGTCTGGTTGCGCTCGTTCTTGTCGGCGATCGTGAGGGCGTTGCTCAACCGGTCGTTGCCGGCCGACTTCACCGCCTCGTAGGCGTCGTCGTCGTAGTCGTAGCGCGGCGTGAATGCCTTCTCCTCGATCGGGCCGTTGGCCTCCTCGAACTGGCGACGCAGTTCGAGCTGGAGGTCGATCGACTCGCCGATCCAGCGCTTCGACTCCTCGAGCCCGTCGGCCACCACGTCCTCGGTGACCTTCGGAGCACCCGCCTCGTAGAGGTCCCAGGTGTTCTCGGTGCCGGACGCCTCCACCATCATCACGGCGATGTCGCCGGTGTCGGTGCGCCGGCCAGCCACCACCATGTCGAAGGTCGCCCGGTCGCGCTCCTCCCAGGTCGGGAAGGGCACCCACTCGCCGTCGATGTGGGCGAGACGGACGGCACCGATGGGACCGCCGAAGGGGATGCCCGAGATCATCAGAGCCGCCGAGGCGCCGTTGATCGAGACGACGTCGTGCGGGTTGACCTGGTCGGCCCCCAGCACGGTGGAGATCACCTGCACCTCGTTGCGGAACCCGTCGGGGAACGACGGACGCAGCGGGCGGTCGGTGAGGCGGCAGGTCAGGATCGCCTGCTCGCTCGGGCGCCCTTCACGGCGGAAGAACGACCCGGGGATCTTGCCGACGGCGTAGGAGCGCTCCTCCACGTCGACGGTGAGCGGGAAGAAGTCGATCCCTTCCCGGGGCTCCGTGGTCACGGCGGTGACCAGGATGGTGGTGTCGCCCAGCTGGGCGAGCACGGCGCCGTCGGCGAGTTGGGCAAGTTCGCCCGCTTCGAACGAGAGCGTCTTCTCGTCGGATCCGACGGGACGGGATACGCGTACGGGGTCAGGCATGCACCTGCTCCTCTCTGTGTGGGAGGGAGGTGCCGGTTCTCAGTTGGCATCCTCCGGGCGATTCCCGGCGGATGGCGACTGACAACCGACCAACTCCGCTCCGTTGGTGTACGACGCGGCGAGCACCCTGCCCACCACGAAGAAGGGAGCGGCAGATGCCGCTCCCTCGTCGAAAACTATCGGCGGAGGCCGAGGCGTGCGATGAGCGCCCGGTACCGCTCGACGTCGTTGCGAGCCAGGTAGTCGAGCAACCGACGGCGGCGGCCGACGAGCATGAGCAGACCCCGACGGGAGTGGTGGTCCTTCTTGTGCGTCGCCAAGTGTTCCGTGAGGTGCTGGATGCGCTGCGTGAGCAGTGCCACCTGCACCTCGGGCGAGCCCGTGTCGCTCTCGTGGAGCCGGTGCTCGTCGATCGTCGCTTGCTTGTCGGTCATCGCGTGCCAGAAACCTTCGTCATGGATGGTGTCGTGGGGCGCCCCACCGACACGGTGGGGCAGCCGAGAAGACTACCAGCAGATCCGCCCCGCCCGGCAACGCCGCAGCACCCCTAGCT
>DATLFW010000386.1:0-7010 GCA_035540775.1 Acidimicrobiia bacterium | reverse complement strand
ACAAGGCCCGTCTCGTCGCCGAGAAGCTGGTGGGGGAGCATCTGTTCTGCGGGTGGGGGGTGCGGACCCTGGCGTCGAACATGTCCCTCTACAACCCGATCAGCTACCACAACGGAAGCGTGTGGCCGCACGACAACGCCCTCGTCACGGCCGGGCTGATGCGGTACGGATTCATCGACGAGGCGCACCAGGTGATCGAAGGCCTCGTTTCGGCCGCCCCCCACTTCGACGACCGGCTCCCGGAACTGTTCGCCGGACTCGACCGTCGAGAGGTGCCGTTCCCCGTCGCCTACCCCACGTCGTGCTCACCGCAGGCGTGGGCGGCGGCGGCACCCCTGTTGATGTTGCGGACGATGCTGCGGTTCGAGCCCGACATCCGCAACGGCGAGATCCGGATCGCCCCGGCCCTTCCCGAATGGGCCGGGCGGGTGCGGCTCGAAGACGTGCCCTTCATGGGCGGCAACCTCTCGATCGAGGTCGAGGGCGAGCACCTCCACGTCGTCGACGTGCCGGAAGGGCTGACCGTCATCCGCACGCCTCGACGCCCGACCGTCTAGGAGTCCGTGACGCGTGGCGCTCCGGGCGGTCGTCTTCGACTTCGACGGTCTCGTCGTCGACACCGAGACGCCGATCCTGCGCGGGTGGGAAGCGGAGTTCGCGCGGCACGGGGTCGAGTTCCCGGCCGACCTCGTCGTTGCCGCCAACACCGGCACAGTGCGAGGGCAGGCCGGCTACATCGACGAGTACGACCTTCTGGAAGAGCTCGTCGGGGGGCCGGTCGATCGCGACGCCATCCAGGCGCGACGCGTCGCCATGCACGCCGAATGGCTCGAGCGGGCGGTGCCCAACCCGGGCGTCCTCGACTGGATCGACGCCGTCCGCGAGGCGGGGATGGGAATCGCCATCGCGTCGAGTTCGTCGCGCCAGTGGGTGGAGGACAACCTCGCACGCCTGGGACTGTCGGGCCGGTTCGACGCCGTCCTCACGCGAACCGACGTCGAGGAGCGGGCCAAGCCGGATCCCGCCGTGTACCGGGCGGCCGTCGACGCCCTCGCCGTCGACGCGAGCCAGGCGGCGGCGCTCGAGGACTCGCCCCACGGTGTCCGGGCGGCCAAGGCGGCGGGGCTGACGTGCGTGGCGGTGCCGAGCGGGATCACCGTCGGCCTCGACTTCGGTCACGCCGATCTGGTGGTGGATTCGCTCCTCGACTTCACCCTTGCCGACCTGATCGCCCGTCTCGACGGGGACCGGCGAGCGTAGGAATCACCAGCCGCGTTCGACCCACTCGTCGAGGTGCGGGCGTTCGTTCCCGATCGTGGTGTCGAGCCCGTGCCCGGGAAGCACCAGGGTCTCGGCGGGGAGCGTGAAGAGCCGCTCGTCGATCGAGCGAATGATGGTGCCGAAGTCGGCGCCCGGGAGGCTCGTATTGCCGGGCCCGCCGGGGAAGAGGGTGTCGCCCGAGAGCAGGACGGGGTGCCCCTCGACGAGGAAGCACGTCGACCCGGCCGTATGGCCAGGGGTGTGCACGGCTTGGACGCGAAGCTCACCCACCTCGAAGACGGCGCCGTCCTCGACCAAGAGGTCGTACGACGGGAGCATCGACGCGTCGCCGGGAGCCACGGCTACGTCGATGCCTGCGTCTCGCATCGCCCCGACCGCCTGGATGTGGTCGAAATGCCCGTGCGTGGTGAGGACGCGACGCACGTTGGTGGCCCGCGAGATGTCGAGCAGGAGGTCGTGCTCGTTGGCGGCGTCGACGAGGGCCGCCTCGCCCGTCCGGGTGCAACGGAGGACGTACACGTTGTTGTCGAACGGGCCGACCACGTACTTGTCGATCCGGAGCCCGGCGTCGTCGTAGTGCGCAGGTCGTGCCATGCCTCCCAGCGTATGCCGCTGCGATCTGCCGTTTGGGCTGTTACTGCCGGTCATGACCGGCAGTAACAGCCAAAACGAAGCGGTGAGCGGGGCGCTCGCGCCGTCCCCCGGCCTGGCGACTTGACCGGGCAGTCTAGTAGGTTCGGCCCTCCATGGATTTCCGGTACACGCCCCAAGAAGAGGCGTTCCGCGACGAGGTCCGCACCTGGCTGGAGGAGCACCTCGTCGGCGAGTTCACGGAGGTGGGCCCCGCAGCCGGCCCCGCCGACGACCGCGCCTGGGACGTCCGCGTGGCATGGGAGCGCCAACTCGGCGAGGGCGGCTGGATCGGTCTGGGCTGGCCGAAGGAGGTCGGCGGGCGGGGCTGCTCGGTCATCGAAGAGGTCATCTTCAACGAGGAGTACGCCAAGGCTGGCGCTCCGGGCCGGGTCTCGTTCTTCGGTGAAGGGCTGCTCGGTCCGACCATCGTGGCCCTCGGCACCCCCGAGCAGAAGCAGCGGTTCCTCCCCGGCATCCTGAAGGCCACCGAGTTCTGGTGCCAGGGATACTCCGAGCCCAACGCCGGGTCCGACCTCGGAGGCGTGCAGACCCGCGCCGTCCTCGACGGCGACGAGTGGGTCATCAACGGGCAGAAGATCTGGACGACCTACGCGCACCACGCCGACTGGATCTTCGCGGTGGTGCGCACCGATCCCGAGGCGCCCAAGCACAAGGGCATTTCCTACCTCCTCGTCCCGCTCGACCAGGAGGGGGTCGAGGTGCGCGGCATCCGCACCATGGTGGGCACGTCGGAGTTCAACGAGGTCTTCTTCACCGACGCTCGCACCGCGAAGGACAACGTCGTCGGCGACGTGAACGACGGGTGGAAGGTCTCCATGGCGACGCTCGGCTTCGAGCGGGGCACCGCCTTCCTCTCCCAGCAGATCGCCTTCGAGAACGAGCTCAACGACCTGATCGTGGCCGCCCAGAAGCACGGCGCCACCGACGATCCCGTCACCCGGCAGCGCCTGGCCGACGCCTACATCAAGCTCAAGATCATGCGGTACAACGGCACGCGGATGCTCACCGCCATGGCGCGCCAGGGCACCGTCGGGCCCGAGGCGTCGATCGGGAAGCTGTACTGGAGCACGTGGCACCGCCGGCTCGGCGAACTCGAGATGGAGGTGCTGGGCGCCGCTGCCGAGATCGTCGGCCCCGACTACGGTCTCGACGCGTTCCAGACCGCCTTCCTGTCGAGCCGGGCGGAGACGATCTACGCCGGCGCCAGCGAGATCCAGCGAAACGTCATCGGCGAGCGGGTGCTCGGGCTGCCCCGCGAACCGGCGGCCGGGTGATCGCCCGGCCCGAAGTCCAGATGAGTACGACCGACACGAGCACGACCGACACAAGGGGAGAGAGGCAGTGAACTTCGCCTTTTCCGAGGAGCAGGAGGCGCTGCGGGAGACCGTGGCCCAGTTCCTGGGCGGCAAGTCGCCGTCCAGCGAGGTGCGCCGCCTGATGGAGACCACCGAGGGCTACGACGAATCCGTCTGGAAGCAAATGGGCGAGCAGATGGGGCTCCAGGGGCTCCACATCCCCGAGGAGTACGGCGGTCAGGGCTACACGTTCGTGGAGCTCGGAATCGTGCTCGAGGAGATGGGCAAGGTCCTCCTCTGCGCCCCGTACTTCGCGACCGTCTGCCTCGCTGCCAACGCCATCCTCAACGTCGGCAGCGATGCCCAGAAGAAGGACCTCCTCCCCGGCATCGCATCCGGTGAGACGATCGCCACCCTCGCCTTCACCGAGCCGTCCGGGAAGTGGGGCGCCGACGGCATCGGGATGACCTACGAGAGTTCCGGCGACGGGTTCACGCTGTCGGGCGAGAAGATGTTCGTGCTCGACGGGCACAACGCCGACCTCATCGTGGTGGTCGCGCGGAAGTCGGGGACCTCGGGCACCGAGGGGCTGTCGTTCTTCACGGTGCGAGGTGACGCCGACGGGCTCACCCGGACCGCCCTGGAGACGATGGACATGACCCGCAAGCAGGCCAAGCTCGAGTTCTCGGGCGTCAAGGCCGACCTCCTCGGCGAGGAGGGGTCGGGATGGGACGCCCTGTCGAAGACGCTCGACCAGGCGGCCGTCTGCCTCTCGTCGGAGATGGTCGGCGGAGCCCAGCAGGTGCTCGACATGTCGGTCGACTACGCCAAGGTGCGGGTGCAGTTCGGCCGCCCGATCGGCTCGTTCCAGGCCATCAAGCACAAGTGCGCCGACATGCTGCTCGAAGTCGAGTCGGCCAAGTCGGCCGCCTACTACGCCGCCTGGGCGGCCGCCGAGGACAACGAGGAGCTGCCGGTGGTGGCGTCCCTCGCCAAGGCCTACTGCTCCGACGCGTACTTCCACTGCGCCGCCGAGAACATCCAGATCCACGGCGGCATCGGCTTCACGTGGGAGCACGACGCCCACCTGTACTTCAAGCGGGCGAAGTCGTCGGAGACGTACCTCGGCGACGCCACCTACCACCGCGAGCTGCTCGCCCAGCGCATCGGCATATAGCCCTCGGCGCGGCCCCTTTTTCGTGTGCGTATGGCGTCGCGCATAGCGGGACGCCATACGCACACCTGAATTCCTCCTACGCTTCGAAGTCGTGGCACTCGTGTTCGTCGTCGTCATCGGTGCCCTGACCGTCGCCGTCGTGTTGGTCGTGGCCTCCCTGGCCGTCCTGCGGGAGGCGGCTCGGATGGACCGCGAGCCACCCACGCGGGCGTTCGACGCGGGCGAAGCCCTGGCCTGGGTCGTCCAGCACATCCCCGACGAGGCGGCCGGCTCTCTGACCGTCGACGACGTCGAACGGATCATCGATCTGCAGCTCGAGTACTTCCGCCGCAAGGGAGTCTCCCGCAACGGGAAGGACACGAAACCGGCGGGGACCGTCGTCGTCGGCGGTTCCGAGACGATCGAGTACATCATCGGGCGGGCGGCCGACGACGGGGCCGTGTACACCCCTGATCAGGTGCACGCCGTCATCGAGACCCAGCTGACCTACCTCCGCTCCATCGGCGTCGTCGGCGACCGCGTCGACGAGGGAATCGACGAGGGAATCGACGACGCGATCGACGCCGACAGCGACGAGGGCGACGAACCGGATCGTCCGAATTCGTGATGCGGGCGTCCTTGACGCGCGTGCTATCAAAGTGGGACCGGAGAAAGGAGGTGGTCCAGACGTGAGTGACTTGATTTCTGGGACCCCGGAGGTGCGCGGCCGCTAGGCCGTTCAGCTGGGCCACCTGGCGGAGTCCAACCGCTGCGCCGCCGACGTTCGGGGCAGGACTGGTCCCACCTGCATCAGTACCCGACGACGGAATCCGAACCAGTCAACGACTCGACGAGGGGGCCTTTCGGGGCCCCCTCGTCGCGCTCGGATAGCCTGCGCGCCATGAGCCGACCGTCTCGTTTCGAGGAGCACCAGTACCTCGGCGACAAGCGCACGCTCGTCGTCCACGACCTCGACGCCGCCGGCGACGAGTGCGCCATCGCCGAGATCGTGGCCGAGAACAAGGCCCTCGGGTTCGGGCCCGACACGCTGGCCGAGGCCCGCAACCGGGGCTACCGCCCGTGCCGGCGGTGCATTCCGAAGCAGCGCGTGACCGACGCCGCCTGAGCGTCGGCGTCTTGGGGGAGTTCACCCCCTATACGGCGGTCAACTCCCCCAAGACGTCGGTGACGCCGTTGACCTTGCTGGCGAAGGCCTCGTCGGAGAGGGCCGGACGCGAAGGGACCGACGTCGGGTCGTCGGGCAGCCCGTCGAGGTCGACCCACGACGTGCAGCCCCCGTACTCGTCGCGGTCGGGCACCTCGATCGCCTCGTCGAGGACGTGCACCCGCATCGCGAGGACCCACAGTGGGTCGCGCTTCTTCCACTTCAGCCGCGACTCGGCGTACTCGAGTGTCCAGATGAACTTGGAGTCGAGGCGGGCGAGGACGTCCGGATCCCTGATCTCGGCTGCACCCACGACGTCCGCCCATCCCGGGACCCGCACGGTGTCGTCGCCCGGAGCGTCGGCGAGGACCTGGCCGAGCGAGCGGTCGTAGCCGGGCTTCAGCAGGTCGGCCCGCTGATGGAGGTATGTCGGGTAGAGCCAGAGGCGGGTGGCCTGGAGCCCGAAGTGGCGGCCGTCCTCGTGGAGACCGCCCTTGCGCACGTCGAGAACCTGCTCCCCCTCGAGGAGGGCCTTGACGATGACCCCCCACTCCTTGAACGCCGGGGTGCTCACGATGGGTCAGGATAGGAGGCGATGGCGGACGATCGCAGTGTCGAGGTCGAGATCGAGATCGACGGGGTCGCCCTGCGGGGTCACCTCGCGCGCCCGCCGGGCGTCGGCAGGGTGCCGGGCCTCGTGCTCTGCCACGGATTCCCGCACGGCCCCGGCGGGGCGGCGACCGTCGGGGGCACGTATCCGGCGCTCGCCGACTGGCTGGCGTCGCAGACCGGGTGGGCGGTTCTCACCTTCAACTTCCGGGGCACCGGCTCCTCCGGTGGCGACTTCTCGATGAACGGGTGGCTGGCGGATCTCGATGCGGCCGTCGGTCACCTCGCCGCCCGATCCGACGTGACCGGCGTCTGGGTCGTCGGTACGGCGACGGGCGGCTCGGTGTGTCTCGTCCACGCCGCGCGCGACGAACGGGTGCGGGGGGTCGCCACCCTGGCGGCTCCGGCCTCGCTCCGCCACTGGGTCGACAACGTGCCGCGCTTCCTCGAGCACGCCCGCCGCCTCGGCGTCATTCGCACGGAAGGTTTTCCCGACGACGTGGTGGCGTGGTCGCGAGAGATCGCCGACCTCGACCCGCTCGCGGCCTCCGCCAAGATTCCGCCCCGTCCCCTCCTCGTCCTCCACGGCGCCGACGACGAGGTCGTCTCGCCTGCCGATTCGGAGGCGATCGCTCGAGCCGCCGGACCGGAGACCGAGCACCGCCTCCTGGCCGGGGCGTCACACCGTCTCCGCCACGACCCGAGGGTGGTCGCCCTCCTCGCCGGCTGGATGTCGCGCCAGGAGCGCTGAGCCTCGCCGTCAGGCCGGAAGGGCGTCGACGGCGGTTCGGAGCGCCCGTGCCACCGCCGCGGGTTCCGGCGCCTCCGTGAGGGCGCGGACGACGACGAA
>DATLFW010000385.1:0-4010 GCA_035540775.1 Acidimicrobiia bacterium | reverse complement strand
GCCGTTCTCGAAGCGGCTCGCCGGGCGGGCGCGTCGGCGACCTACCTCATCGAGCAGCCGATGGCGGCGGCGATCGGTGCCGCCCTCCCGATCCACGAACCGCTCGGGAACATGGTCGTCGACATCGGTGGTGGCACGTCCGAGGTGGCGGTGATCTCGCTGGGTGGGATCGTCAGCATCGAGGCAGCGCGCATCGGCTCCTTCGACATCGACGCCGCCATCCAGGCCTACATCCGCCGTGAGTACGGGATCGCCATCGGCGAGCGCACCGCCGAGGAAGTGAAGCTGGCGATCGGCTCGGCGTGGCCGGTCCAGGACGACCTCAAGGCCGAGGTGCGTGGCCGTGACCTGATGAGCGGGCTCCCGAAGACCGTCCTTCTCTCGCCCGAGGAGGTGCGGGAGGCGATCGCCGAGCCCGTCGAGGCGATCGTCGAGGCGGTCGTCACCTGCCTGGCGCAGGCACCGCCCGAGTTGGCCCAGGACCTCATCGCCGAGGGGGTGCACATGGTCGGCGGCGGGGCGATGCTCCCGGGCCTCGATCATCGCCTGGCCAGCGAGACCGACCTGCCCATCCACCTCGACGAGCACCCACTCGAGGTGGTCGTGCTGGGGGCCGGTCGTTGCCTGGAGTCCTTCGACCGCCTCCAGGGCATCTTCCTCGGCTCGTCCGGCTGACCCCGGCCGCGACCGGAGAACCTCAGGCGAGGAGATCCTCGGCGGCTTGGCGGACCTGCCAGTCGCGGTCCGACCTCGCCCGCTCCAGCGCCCGTTCGACCTCCTCGCCCTCGAACGGCGCCAGCGCCAAGACGGCACGGCGGCGGATGGCGGGACGGTCCTCGAGGGCGGCGAGCACGGCGGGGAGCGCGACGCGGTCGCCGATGGCGCCGAGGGCGGCCACGGCGGCCTCCCGCACCAGCGGATCGCCGTGATGCGTTGCCGCCGCCGACAGCGCCTCGACCACTGCGCTTCGATGCTCCGCCGCCTCGCCCACCTCGCCGAGCCCGAAGGCCGCCGCCTCGGACACGAGAACGTCGGGGTCGGCGAGGAGCCCGAGGAGTGCAGGTACGTGGCGGGGGTCGCAGCTTTCGGCCGCCACCTCGGCCGCCCGTCGCCGGACCGCCGGGTCGTCGTCGCCGGTCGCCGATGCGACGGTGTCGACGAGGACCGACGGATCCGCCCGCCCGGCCGTCACGTGCCGGGCGAGAGCACCGAGGGCGGCCGCCCGCGTCCTCGCCGGCGCTGCGCTCCCGACGGCACGAGCCAGCGTGTCCGCGTCCATCTCGCCGGTATGGCCGGCTGCCGCCACCACCGCCGGGTCGAGGGCGTCCGGCTCGTCGGTCACGCCGCCGCCGCCGTGACGACGGTCGCAGGGTGCGGCGTGGCACGCTGGGGGCCGCGTGCCCGCCATCCCGCGCGGGCGGACGGACGAAGGGGCTCGAAGCGGTGCCGACCGAGGATCGCTCGCACCCGGGTCATGGCGACCCGTATCGGTGGTCGACGAGCCGGAAGGTGAAGTTCGTCGCCGGTGTGCTGCTCATTGCGTACTCCTACCTCATGGCGGCGTTCTGGCAGGTGCCCTACATCCTCATCGAGCCCGGCGGCGCCAACAACGTGATGTCGTTGATCAGCGTCGAAGGCCGTCCGACCTACCAACCGGAGGGGCAGCTCTTGTTCCTCACCGTGTCGCTCTCGCCCCGGATCACGCCGCTGCGCGCCGTCAGCGCCGGGCTCGACGACTCGGTCGAGGTCGTGGAGGAGGAGCAGTTCACCGGTGGTCAGCCTCGGGAGGAGATCCGCCGCCTCAACTTCAAGCTGATGCAGATCTCGAAGGAGACCGCCATCACGGTCGCGCTGGAGGCGCTGGGCTACGACATCGAGTACCGGCCGGCGGGCGCCTTGATCACCTACGTCGAACCCGGGCTGCCGGCTGCCGGCGCACTCCGGACAGGCGACGTGATCGTCGCCGTCGACGGCCGCCCCGTCGAGGTCGCCGACGACGCCATCACCCTGGTGCGGCGCCGTCGTCCCGGATCCTCCGTGGCGATCGTGGCGGAGCGGGAGGGGGTGCGCATCGACGAGGTGATCACCACCCGGGCGAATGACGAGGGGCAGGCGCAGATCGGGATCCACGTCGTCAACAACATCGAGACGCGGTTCCCCTTCGACATCGACATCGACACCGGCCAGGTCGGCGGCCCCTCGGCCGGCCTCGCGTTCGCGCTGGCGGTGATCGACCAGCTGACCGAGGGTGAACTGACCGGCGGCAACGTCGTGGCCGTCACCGGTGCCATCGAGCCCGACGGCACGGTGACCCCCGTGGGCGGTGTCGCCCAGAAGGCGGTGGCCGCCCGGCGGGCGGGGGCACGCCTGATGCTCGTCCCGGCCGACGAGAAGGAGGTCAGCGAGGCGCAGTCGCTGGCTGGCTCCATGCCCGTCGTGGGCGTCGCCAACCTCGAAGACGCACTCCGTGCTCTTGCCAGGATCGGCGGCAACGTGGAACAGGCCCTCCCCGGATCGGGGATCGCGGCGTGACGGCGGCAAACGTGGCGCCGTGAGGTACGTCCGTTTTGCTCCTCGATGAGCACCCTGGGGGCGCATGTCCTCCGGTAGCCTGAAACGTCGGTCGGGGCCGTGCCACGCCGTCGCATCCTGCACCACGTGACGGCGTCTCCGATCCCGGCGTCGCGATCTTCTGGAGGCCGATGAGTACGGCGGGTGCCGTCACGAACCTCGGTGCCGAGCTCGTCGTGTTCGTCGCGGCGGCCAGTCTCCTCCTGCTCGCCCTGACGCGGCCCGAACTCGTCGGTGCGGCTCCCGCCGGCCGGGCGACCCTCCAGGTGGGGGCCGTCCTGCTCGTCGTGGCCGCGGCCGTCCAGGGCGCTGTCCCCGACACCGACCCGGCGACGGTGCTGCTGGCAGCAGGGCGCCTCACGGGCGTCGCCTTCCTCGCCGTCGGCGCCCTCGGGCTCCGGGCCCGATCCTCCCGCACGGCCCTCCTGTTGGCGGCCGCCTTCCTCGCCGCTGGCGAGATCGCCTACTGGGTCGACGCCGTCACCGTGGGGCATGTGATCCGCGGCGCCGGTGGCATCGCCCTCGGGGTGGGGGCGGCCTCGAGCGCCCGTCGCTCCATCGCCGTCCGCATCGCGGCCGCCGCTACGGCCCTCCTCCTCCTCGTGGTGCTCGCCCTCTCGGCGGCGCTGTCCGCCGTGATCACGGGCAACATCGCCAGCGAGGCGCTCGAGCGGACCCAGGAGCGGGCGCAGATCGAGGCGGGCATCGTCGCCCAGCAGGCCGACGCCGTCGTGACCCAGGCGAGCCAGCTCGCCGGGATCCTCGGGCCGTCCGAGGGCCTGCGGTCGGGGCGGGTGACGGGCAACTACGAGCCGCTCCGAGCCTCGATGGCGGCGCTGCAGTCCGCCTACCCGCAAGCCGACTTCATCGGCTTCGTCGACTCGCAGGGACGAGCGCAGGTGGGGGTGGACATCGACCAGACCGCCATCATCGAGTTGGCGGGCGGCGAGGTCGTCGCCGACGCCCTGACGGGAACGCATGCCGCCTCCGTCGACTACCTCTCGGGGGGCCTCGTCGCGCTCGGTGCCGCCCCGATCTCCATCGGCGGGGAGCGGGGCGCGCCGGAACTCGTCGGCGTCGCCGTCGCCGGCAACCGTCTCGACCCCGCCTTCCTCCGCAGCCGCCTGCAGAACCAGCGCTCGACCCAGTTCGCACTCCTGACCGGCGAACGGGTGGCGGCGACGTCGGGCGAGGGGAGCCCGACCGAGCTCGCTGCCGTCGTGGGCGAGAGCTTGGCCGACGACGTGGAGCCACGCGTGCTCGGGCAGGGCGAACCCGTCTCGGCGGAGACGTCGATCGGAGGCGAGGGGCAGTTCGTCGCCGCACATCCCGTCCTCGCCAGCGACGGCCGACCGGTCGCCGCCTTCGTCGTGACCCAGGACAGCAGCCTGGTCGGCGACACCCGCGCCTCGCTGTTCCACGCTGTTCCTCGTGGCCCT
>DATLFW010000384.1:0-3867 GCA_035540775.1 Acidimicrobiia bacterium | reverse complement strand
CCCCAGGGAGTGCCACCGCAACCACGAGGGGTCACGTGCGTTTCCGGACGGGCAACCTGCCCACCATCGATCGGGCGAAGCAGATCCAGGTCCTGGCGGGCGCCATCGCCACCACCTTCCTCCTCGCCAGCCTGGCGGCCTTCGCCCGCTTCAGCGAGATCCAGGCCCGACCGCAGCTGGCGTCGGCCACCGTGGGCGCCGACGTCGACCGGCTGACCGAGGCGGCTGAGGCGCCCGAGCCGGAGCCGTCGACGACGACGGCGCCCCCGCCTCCCGCCGCGCCCGAGCCCGAGCGACCGGCCGAGGTGAAGGGCCGGGTCGTCACTCGCAGCCAAGACGACGGCCCGAGGACGGCGCTCCTTCCGACCGGCAAGGGAATGTGGTTCCACCACCTCTCGCAGGCCGGGCCTCTCGACCAAGTCGTCGCCCACGCCAAGGCGTCGGGACTGACGCACCTCTACGTGCGCACCGGCTCGAGCAAGAGCGGCTTCTACGCCGCCGCCGACCTCGACCGCATCCTGCCGGTCGCCCACGCTGCCGGGCTGAAGGTCGTCGGCTGGGACTTCCCCTACCTCGAGGATCCGGCAGCCGACGCCCGCCGCTCGCTCCAGGCGATCCGGCACACGACGCCCGACGGGCATCGCATCGACGCCTTCTCGGCCGACATCGAGACGCAGAGCGAGGGCGTGCGCCTCGCCGCCGACCGGGTCGACGCCTTCGGGCGGGCGCTGCGGCAGATGGTGGGGCCCGACTACCCGCTCATCGGCACCGTGCCCAACGCCTGCCTCGCCCGGACCTTCCCGTTCGCTGAGGTCGCCCGGCACTTCGACGCCATCGCCCCGATGGTCTACTGGATCACCCGTGACCCGGCGGAGGACGTCGCCTGCAACCTGGAGAAGCTCGCCCCCCTCGGCCGTCCAGTGCTGCCGATCGGGCAGGCATACGACCCCGCCATCGACAACCCGACGCTCGTCGGCCTCGTCCCCCGCTACGAGCACCTCGCCGCCTTCATGCGCTCGGCCGCGGACCACGGCGCCGCCGGCGTGTCGTTCTGGGCCTGGCACACCGCCACGGCCGAGATGTGGCAGGCGGTGGCCGACTCGCCCGACTTCACGCTCACGCCGATGCGCCAGGGGCACGGCGACCCGGCCCAGGTGCTGGTCCTCCAGCGCCTGCTGTACGCCTACGGGTTCGACCTGCCCCTCGACGGCCGGTACGACGGCGCCACCGCCACGGCCCTCGCCGCCGTCCAGGCGGGGCTCGGACTGGAGCCGACGGGCCGTCTCGACGAGGCGACCATCGCCCGCCTCGTCGGCCCCCGCTAGACACCGCCACCCCGTTCCGAGCGCTTCGCCCCCCGTCTTGGGGGAGTTGACCGTGCCCTGCACGGCGAACGCCCCCAAGACGCAGGGCGGTAGCCTCCGGCTTGTATGACCGACTGGAGTTTCGCCCGGATCTGGAGCCAGATCGCCGACGCCGTCCCCGATCGGGAGGCGATCGTCTGCGGCGACCGGCGCCTCACCTACGGCGAGTTCGACACCCGGGCGACGCGCCTCGCCGAGGTGTTCGCCGGCGCCGGGCTGCGCCCCGGCGATTCCGTCGCCCTCTGCCTCGTGAACTCGCCCGAGTACCTGGAGGGCTTCTTCGCCGCCCAGAAGGCCGGCTGCTCGCCCGTCAACGTCAACTACCGCTATGTCGACGCCGAACTCGCCTACCTCCTGGCCGACTCCGGTGCACGGGCGGTCGTGTTCCACGACGAGTTCGCTCCGACCGTCGAGGAGGCCGTCAAGGGCCTCGACGACCCCCCGCCCCTCCTCCTCCAGGTTCCGCACGACGGGGACGGCACGCTCGCCACCGGAGCGCTCGAATACGAGGGGGCGCTGGTCGACGCGCCGACCGCGCCGGTCCGCCATGAGCCGTCCGGTGACGACGTCATCCTCCTCTACACCGGGGGCACGACGGGGATGCCCAAGGGCGTCATGTGGCGTAGCGACGACCTCTACGTCTCGCTCTGGCAGGTGGGGCGGGGCACGCCCGAGCCCGTCAACCCGGTGCCGGGCGCGCACCAGGGCAAGCGGGCCGTCACGACGCTCCCCGCCTGCCCGCTGATGCACGGCACCGGCCTCTTCTTCGCCCTCACGACGCTCTCGGGCGGTGGCACCGTCGTGCTCGTCGACCGCCCCCGCCTCGACGCCGACCTCGTCTGGGAGACGGTCGAGCGGGAACGGGTCGGCAACGTCGTGATCGTCGGCGACGCCTTCGCCCGCCCCCTCCTCGCCAGCCTCGACGCCAATCCCGACCGATGGGATCTCTCGTCCCTCAAGGCGATGTGCTCCTCCGGGGTGATGTGGAGTCCGGAGACCAAACGAGGCCTGCTCGAACACCTTCCGGGCGTCCTCCTCGTCGACTCCATGGGTGCCAGCGAGGGACTGATGGCCCGGTCGACGGCGCAGGCCGGCGACGCCGAGTACCACGCGGGGCGCTTCGAGCAGAACGAGCGCGTGAGCGTGATCACCGACGACGGCCGGCACGTCGAGGCGGGATCCGGGGAGGTCGGAATGCTCGCCGTGGGCGGGCGCATTCCCCTCGGGTACCGCAACGACCCGGTGAAGACGGCGGCGACGTTCCGCGAGGTCGACGGGACGCGCTGGTCGATCCCGGGCGATTACGCCACGGTCGAGGCCGACGGCTCGATCCGCCTCCTCGGCCGGGGCTCGCAGTGCATCAACACCGGCGGCGAGAAGGTGTACCCGGAAGAGGTCGACGAGGTGGTGAAGCTCCACCCCGCCGTCTTCGACTGCGTCACGGTGGGCGTGCCGCACGAGCGATGGGGCGAGATGGTCGTGGCGGTGGTCCAGTTCCGCCCCGGGCGGGAGGCCGACCCGGCTGACCTGCGACGGCACTGCCACGACCACCTGGCGGGCTACAAGTGCCCGAAGGAATTCGTCGTCCTCGACACGCTCGCCCGCTCGCCATCGGGCAAGGCCGACTACAAGCTTCTGCGACGCAAGGCCGCCCGGGCGGTCGGCGTCGAGGTCGACTGACAGCGATGGCAGCCGTCGCCCTCGTCCGGCCGTCGGCGGGCGACCCCGTCCTCGACACCGCCGTCTCGAGGGCGGTGCTCGACCAGGTGTCGGATGGCGCCCGGGGCGAGACGCTGCGGATCTACCGCCCCCAGCCGCACGTCGCCTTCGGACGCCAGGACGCCGTGGCGGCGGGGTACGCCGAGGCGGTGGAGGCCGCCCGGGCGGCCGGGTACGAGGCGGTGGAGCGGCTCGCCGGCGGGCGAGCCGCCGTCTTCCACGAGGGAACGGTGGCCTTCGCCTGGGCGATGCCGACGGCGTCGCCGAGGGACGGCATCAACGAGCGGTTCGAGGAGGTGGCGGCGATCATCGCCGCCGCACTCGGCTCGCTCGGCGTCGACGCCCGGGTCGGCGAGGTGCCCGGCGAGTACTGCCCGGGCGAGTGGAGCGTGAACAGCGGCGGGCGGCGCAAGGTCATGGGCGTCGGACAGCGGATCGTGCGATCGGCGGCCCACGTCGGGGGCGTGATCGTGGTCGAGGGCGCCGACCGGGTGAACGACGTCCTGACGCCGGTCTACGAAGCGATGGACTTCGCATGGGACCCGTCGGCCACGGGTGCGGTGGCCGACGAGGTCGAGGGCGTCACCTTCGACGCCGTCGTCGACGCCCTCGTCGCCGAAATCAGCCGGTCGCGCGACCTCGTCGAGGCGCCCCTCGACGACGCCCTCCTCGCGGCCGCCGATTCCCTGCGCCCTCACTTCGTCCCAAGCGTCTGACTGCGTCGACGTCGTCGAACTTGGCCTCCGGAGCAGCGCATATCCCTGCACAAAGGGCCAAGAACGGG
>DATLFW010000383.1:0-10483 GCA_035540775.1 Acidimicrobiia bacterium | reverse complement strand
GCCCGCTGCCTGTGCCATGTGCCGCACGAGGCGGTGGAAGCCGTCGCTGTGCGGGATCTCCTCGTGGCTGGCGAGGTGGTACGCGACCCGGGCCGACATGACGGCGAGGTAGTTGGCTCGGGCGAGGACCTCAGCGCGCGGGTCGCTGAACAGTCCTGCGGCGACCGCGTCGTCGGTCACTTCGAGCCAATCCGAGTCGACCTGGAGCGCCACCTCCGGATCCTCGGAGAGAGCGTCGGAGTGAACGCGGTAGGCGTTGAGCGGTTCGGGGACGTAGTAGGCGTCGCCACGCGACAGCAGTTGCACCCACATGCCGACGTCGAACGCGTTGGCGACGTGGCCGTCGAACGCCCGGTCGAAGACGTCGAGGGGGAGGGCCTCGCGGCGGAACAGGACCGCCGACGGCGTCCCGATCACGTTCCGCCGGTTGGCAAGGACGGATTCGATCAACTCTCGCCCTCGGATGATCCCCGCCTGCTCGGTGATGGCATGGTTCCAGCCCCGGTCCTGGTTCTCGAGCGGTTCGCCGTCGGGGCCGACGAGCTGAGTGCTCGAGGTGGTGAGCACCGCCTGCGAGTGGCGCCGGAGAGCCTCGACCTGGCGCGCGAGGGAGCCGGGGAAGACGACGTCGTCGGCCATCAGGAACTTCACGAACTCGCCCCGGGCTCGGCGGTAGAGCCGGCGCATGTTGCCGAGCACCCCGAGGTTCTCGTCGTTGCGGAGGCGGACGAGGCGGTCGTCGCCCGGTCCGATCTCCTGGAGGAGCTCCCACGCGCCGTCGGTGGACCGATCGTCACAGGCGACGAGTTCGAGGTCGGTGAAGTCCTGGTCGAGCACCCCTTCGAGGCAGGCCCGCAGGTAGTCGACCCGGTTGTACATGGGCACCAGCACGCTGACGGCTGGAGCGCTCGAGCCAGGCGCTGGAAAGGCGTCGCCGACGGGGGCGTCCGCGCGGACGACGGTGGCTCCCTGGCGTTCGACGGCGCCGACGAGGTCGTCCAGCGACTCGACGAGATGGGCCGGGAGGCCGGGCGCCGTTGCCGCGTCGAAGGCAGGCCGCCGGACGAGGACGAGGGCGTCGTCGCCGCGCGGCTCGCGCCCGACGGCGACGCCGTCACCGGCGCGTTCGGCGAGCGAGCGCATGGCGTCGAGCCACCCGTCGGTGACGGCGGTGCGAGTTCCCACGAGCGCGACGTCGGAAGTGGGGAAGGGCGAGCACGCCGCGCGGAGGGCGGAGCCGAGCGGACCTTCCGATCCGGCGTCGAGGACGGTGGCGTCGCCTTCGACGGCGTCGAGGGCGGTGCGCCCGGCGCCGGTGGCGCCGCGGCCGACGACGACGGCGTCGTATGCGTCGTCGGGGGTGTGCTCGGCCAGGGCTTGGAGCGCCGCCAGCGCCGTCGGGCTCTCGCCCTCCACGACCATGACGAGGAGCAGGCGCGAGGGATCCGCCTGGTTCATCGGCACCGTCCACCCATCGCGGGCAGCCTAATGGTGTGCCTCGCGGCCGTGGACGAGCCCCGGGCGGCGTGCAGGTCGTAGCGTCAGGCTCCGTGCACGACGGGAACGACATGGCAGGGGGTGCGGCTCGGTGGCCCGGGCTCGTCTTCGTCCACGGATTCGCGGACTCCTCGAAGACGTGGGAGCACCAGCTGGCGGCGTTCGGCGATCGCACGGCGACGGCTGCCTTCGACCTCCCCGGCCACGTGCCGCCCGGCGGCTCGCCGGCTCCGGGGACACCGACGAGGGCGGGCGCCATCGCCCGCCTCGACGAGGTCGTCGCCGACGTGCGGGCGGCCACCGGAGCGGCGATCGTCATCGTCGGCCATTCCCTCGGTGGTTACCTCGCCATGTGCCGAGTCGCGCGCGACTCGTCCGGCGTCGCCGCCCTGGTGCTGGTGGCGAGCGGGCCGGGCTTTCGCAACGACGAGCGCCGTCGTGAATGGAACGAGTCGCTGCGCGAGATCGCCGAGTCGATGGGTCTCCCACCCGAGGCGGCGGCGGTGGCGGAGCAACCGGACGCCTGGCTGATGAACCACGTCGCTGACATCGCGGTGCCGGCGTTGCTCGTCGTGGGCGAGGAGGACGTCACCTACCACGGCGGGATGCGGTACCTGGAGGAGCGTCTCCCGGCCGCCGAGCCCCTCGTCGTCGTGCCCGGCGGTCGTCACCACGTCCACCGCACGCATCCTGTGGCCGTCAATGCGGCCATCGAGGCCTTCCTGACCCGCCTGGGAAGTTGACCGGGTTGCGGTTGGGCCGAGCGCGTGCGGCAGGATGACAGCGCAGGGGGACGGACAGCGCGGAGGTGATGGCACATGGGCGGACTGCCCGAAGCGGCCGAGCGGGTCCTCGACGCCGCACTGGTGAGCGAGCTCACCGTGGTCGACGGTCGGGGGCGGCCGGTGACCTACCCGCTCATCCCGCTCTACGACGGCGAGAAGATCTACATGACGTCGAGCGTCCTGTTCTCGCGCAAGCTCGAGCACATCAAGGCGAACCCGAAGGTGGCCGTGAGCGTGACCGACGCGGGTGCGACGCCGGTCGACGGGTTCGTCCGGGTGACCGTCCAGGGTGACGCTCGCGTCGTGGAGGACGACCTCCACGCGGGGTGGGAATCCCTGCTCCCGCTCTGGGAGGCCAAGGAGCCGGTCATCCGCAAGTTCGTCCGCCAGCGCTTTGCTCTTCCCCTGTTCTTCGAGCGCTCCATCATCGAGATCACGCCCAGGCGAGTGCTGTTGTGGCCTCACGACGGCAATCCGGAGGTCGTCGAGATCGAGGAGGCGGCATGAGTGCGAAGGCCGTGATCCATCCGAAGCTGGCCGAGCACCTGGCCGGGTACGACCACGTCGTGGTGTCGTACGCCGACGCCGACGGCTACCCGGTCAACGTGGCGACGGGATTCCGCGTCGACACCGAGACCGGTCGGATCGACATTGATCGCTTCGAGGCGCCCGACGTGCCGGGTGACGGGACGGAGGTGGAACTCACGTTCAGCCACGTCCGCCCGCAGCCGGGGGTCGGGTACGACCAGCGGCGCTACGTGAACGTGTGGGGGCCATTGGCGACGGCGTCGGGGCGCTGGGTCGTCGAGCCCGCCCGGACGACCGGGTGGGACGAGGAGCGGGTGCCGTTCTTCGAGTACTGCGAGCGCAACGTGCCCCGTGCGCACCGTTACATGGAGGCGCTGAGCGCCGAGCGGGGCGTGGAGATCCGTCCGACCCTCCCGCTCGGGTGGCGGCTGTTCCTGGCCACGCGGGTGCCGTTCCTCACGGCAACGCTCGTCCCGGTCTTCCTCGGGGCGGTCGTCGCCCGCGCCCATGGGGAGTCGGCGTGGTGGTGGGTGATGCTCGCCTTCCTCGGCGCCGCCTGCATCCACCTCGGCCTCAACGTGGTGAACGACATCTACGACACGGAGAGCGGGGCCGACGAGGCCAACGTCACGCCGACGCCCTTCAGTGGCGGTTCGCGGGTGCTGCAGCACGGGCTGGTGAGCCCTGGCTTCATGCGGGCCCTGGCGGTCGGGTTCTTCGCCGCGGGGATCGGCATCGGCCTGTTCCTGGCTGCCACCCGGGCGACGGAGATCCTCTGGCTCGGCGTCGCCGGGGTCTTCCTGTCGATCTTCTACACGGCGCCGCCGGTGAAGCTCGTCTATCGGGGGCTCGGCGACCTCGCCGTCGCCATCGGGTTCGGCCCGATCATGGTCCTCGGCACCTATGCGGTCGTCACGGGTCGTCTCGACGGTGAGGCGCTCTACGCGTCGCTGCCGGTGGCGATCCTCGTCATGCTGATCCTCTACGTGAACCAGGTGCCCGACCGGCACGGCGACGTGCAGGCAGGGAAGCGGACCCTCGCCGTCCGCCTCGGCGCCCGCGCCGTGATCGGGGGTTACGACGTGGCGGCGATCGCCGCCTTCGCCCTGATCGCACTCGGGGGGCTGACCGGGGTCATGCCGGCGTGGACGCTGCTCGCCCTCCTCCCGGCACCCTTGGCCGTGAAGGTGCACCGGGGACTCGTGACGCACTACGAGGAGCCGTACGGCCTGATGCCGGCGATGGGGGCGAACATCGGCCTCCACGCCCTCGTCGGCCTTCTCCTCATCCTCGGGTACGTCCTCGACGTCGCCGTCTGACCCCCGTTCTTGGCCCAATGTGTCGGGCTATGCGCGGTTCCCGGGGCCACGTTCGGGGCGGTGGTCGGCGCATCGAGGGGCGATTCGTGTCAGGCTGGTCGCATGGCGTACCGGCTGGGGTCCGACATCGCGCTGTTCTCGCGCCGCCGAGACGGGGAGCGGCGGGGCTGGCGCCGGCTGCTCGCCATTCTTGGCCTCCGCACCCGCGCATAGCCCTGCACAAAGGGCCAAGAACGAGCGGTGGCGTGCATCTTCTGTGAGATCGTCGGGGGGGAGCGCGAGGCGCACGTCGTCGACGAGACCGACGACACCGTCGCCTTCCTCGACGCCCGCCCCGTCTTTCCCGGCCACACGCTCGTCGTCCCCCGCCGCCACGTCGAGACGCTGCCCGACCTCGACGACGAACTCCTGACGCCGTTCTTCGCCGCCGTGCGGCGCATCACGGCCGGAGTGATCGAGGCGATGGAGGCGCAGGGCGCCTTCGTGGCACAGAACAACGTGGTGAGTCAGAGCGTTCCGCACCTGCACGTCCACGTCGTGCCCCGACGGTTCAAGGACGGGCTGAAGGGGTTCTTCTGGCCGCGTCACCCCTACCAGTCCGACGAGGAGGCAGCGGAGACCGCCGCCCGGATCCGCTCGGCCCTTGCGAACGAGTGACACCGGCGGGCGGCCGAAACGGGGAGACACTGCCCCGATGAACCCGGAGGGAGACGGATGCACCTCGGCCGCTCCGCCGGTCACTCGTATGCGCTGAGGAGGTGATCGGCCGGGGAGCCGCCACTCCCGAGAGGCCGATGGGCCCGGGCCGGGGGTCGAAAGTCCTTTCCCCGTGCGCCGGGGAGTGACCCGTCACTCGCCAGAGGAGGGGGGCGGGCGCAGGCGGTCGAGCTGTTCGAGCGCCGTCGGCGCCGGCGATGCCGCCGCCCGGTTCTGGCGCTGGAGCTCGGCGAAGACCTCTTCACGGTGGACGTCGACGTGACGAGGGGCGTTGATCCCGATGCGGACCTGGTCGCCCCGGACCTCCAACACCGTCACCACGATGTCGGTGCCGATCATGATGCTCTGGTTCTCGCGACGGGTGAGTACGAGCACCGTGGCTCCTTTACGGGGTGGCGGCGATCACGGGAATGATGGCACCCCGGCGGGTCCGGGCGTCGCCTCCACCGCTCCGCACCGCCCGGTTTCGTTCAGAACACCCCCGCGGGCGGGGATCGATCGACCGAAAGCGGTCAGGAGGGAGCCAGCGGGGTGCGGATGGAGTACTCCTCGCCGCTGCGCGGCGGCAGCACCACCTGGGCCGCTTCCAGCGTGTGCCGGTTGACGACGATGGGCGCCATCAGGTTGGCGGTGGCGTCGGCGGGATTCGCCCCGAGCGTCACCACCACCAGGAGGACGGCGTCGTCGGCGCTCTCGATCCCAAGTCGTTCCGCCACCGCGTCGTCGATCTCGGGCGCGTAGTCGGGGAAGAACAGGGCCGGAGGGACGACGACGAACTCGACGCCGCCGCCGCTCTCGGTCTCGACGTCGAGGGCACGCATGACGGCGAAGAACGACTCACCCCACTGCACGAGCGTGAAGCGGCGAGCCTCTTCGAAGCCGGGGATGCCGGCGGCGAAGTTGAGTTCGGGGATCTCGAGGGCGGTCGACGGGGCAGCCATGGTCACCGGAGGAAGTCGAGGAGGGACGGTTGGATCACGCGCGATGTTGCGTCCAGGGCGGCACGGTACGCCACCTCTTGGAGTTGGAGGTCGACGATCGTCTGGGGGAGGTCGATGTCTTCTACCTCCGACAGCCCGTTCTTGATCAACATGATGTTGTCATCGGCCTTCTGGCGCATGGCCTCGATCTGACGGTGACGGGCTCCGAGCTTTGCGAGCTGGTTCTCGATCGTGTCGATGTGGACGTCGAGCGCCTGCAGGTCGGTGCTCAGGTTCGCCGGGTTCGTGCGAAGGTCGGTGGAGAGTTGCGTCAGGGTGGCGAACAGGTCACCGACGGCCGGGTCGCCGAACACTTCGGGCCCCGTGAGATTCACGCGCACGTTGACCCCGGGGGCCACGTTGCGTTCGACCCTGCCCTCGGGGCCGGCCTCGGGGTCGACGGGCGGGGCGCCGTCACCGAGGTAGGTCCCGGTGGCGTCGTACGCCAGGTTGGTCTGCTCGGTTCCGGCGAAGATCGGCCGGTCGAGGAACTTCGTGTTGGCGAGATCGATGATGTTCTGGCGCAGGCTGTCGACCTCCGCCGCGATGGCGTCGCGCCCGTCGGTGTCGACGCTGCCGTTCGACGCCCGCAGGATCAGTTCACGGATGCGCCCGGTGGCGGTGAGGACCTGCTGCATCGTGCTGTCGGCCACACCGAGCCAATTGCTGCCGTCGACGGCGTTTCGGGAGAACTGCTCCACCCGCCGGATATCGGCCCGGTACTGCATGGCCGACACTGTACCGGTGGGGTTGTCGGACGGACGGTTGATGAGCCGGCCCGACGACAGTCGCTCCTGGAACCGCGCCATCGTCTCGAGATTGAGCGACAGGTTGGTGAGCGATCGCTCGTGGATGCTGCGCTGGGTGATGCGGAAGGCGGTCGACATGGGAACTCCTACCGGCCGACCAGGCCGGTGCGGTTGATGAGCGTGTCGAGCATCGAGTCGATGGTCGTGAGGAACCGGGACCCTGCTTCGTAGGCCCGCTGGAACGCCACGAGATTCGCCATCTCCTCGTCGAGGTTGACGCCGGCCTCCGAGTCGCGGATGCCGTCGATCTGGCGGGTGATGTCGGCCTGGATGTCGACGCGGCGGTTGGTGACCTGCGTGTCGACGCCCAGGCTGATGACGAGCGACTGGTACTCCTCGTCGGGACCGCCGGCGAGGGTGGCAAGGTTGGCCAAGGCGATGGCGTTGCCGCCATCGAGCAAGCCGCTGCCAGCGGTGGCGGCGGCGATCTCCGCCGGGTCGGTGATGAGGACCGAGAGACCCGTGAGGGGGTCGAACGAGAACATGTTCGTGCCGGCGGCGCCGTTCAGGTCGACGCCGAGAACGTGTTGGTTGTTGACGACGTCGGTGAGGTTCTGGGTCACCGAGTCGAGCCGAGACCGGTAGTCGGGGAGGACGGTGTTGAGGGCCGTGAGGAGGCCGCCCACCTGGCCGCCCGAAACCGCAGCGGGGAACGAGTCCTTCGCCCACAAGATGCGAACCGGGCTCGTCGAGGCGTTGAGGATCGTCGTGCCCGCCGGGGTGTCCACGGCGAGGTTCTCGGCGATGGCACCCTGCACGAGTGCCGTTCCGCCCACCAGGACGTCGACGGCGCCGTGGTCCGCCGGCCGGACCGTGATCCCGATCAACTCCGACAGTTCGCTCACCAGCAGGTCGCGCTGGTCGGCGAGTTCGTTGGGGGAGAGGCCGCCCTGGCTCGCCCGGATGATGGCCGAGTTGAGCTCGGCGATCCGGCTCCCGAGGGAGTTCACCTCGCTCACGATCGTCTCGAGTTGGTCGAGCGACGAGTCCCACTGGCGTGAGAGGCCGCTGGCCGCCTGGTTGAACCCCGTTGCCAGCGTGCGGGCCCGCTCCAGGAGTTGGGTTCGAGCCGCGAGGTCGTCAGGACGGTTCGACACGTCGTGCCACCCGGCCCAGAAGTCGGCGAGCTGCGCCTGGATGCCGGTGTCGCTCGGCTCATTGAAGACGAGTTCCATCCGGGCGTAGACGCGGCTCATCGTCTCGAGGTCGGCGAGGTTGCCGTGCTCCTGGGCAGCCCGCAGCTCGAAGAACGCGTTGCGCAGACGCTCGATGCCGAGGACGTCGACGCCGCCGCCGCCGCCCTTCCACGTGGAGTGGATGGCGGGAACGAGGCCGGCCCCGCGTGCTCCCTGCTCGATGCGCTGCCGCGTGTACCCGTCGGTGTTGGCGTTGGCGACGTTCTGGCCCGCGATCTCGATCGCCCGGCGCTGCGCGAAGAGCGACGAGAGCGCCAGATTGATGCCGTAGAAGTCGGACACGGCCTAGAGCACCCGGTCGAGCAGACGTGCGACCTCGGCGTGGCGGGAGTCGGTCGTGCCGGCGCGGGAGTAGGTGGTCTCCTCGCCCGGGCCGCTTAGCCAGCCGAGCGCCTCCTGGACGGCGCGCTGGCCCTTCGAGATCATCTCCCGGTTGGCCTGGGCCAGCGTCAAGATCTCCTGCGTCGAGACGAGGAATGCTTCCCGGTGCTCGGCGAGGATCTGGTTCCACGGGGAGGGCGAGGCCTCCACCAAGTCCTGCAGGGCGGCGTTCGAGGCAAGGCCCAGCTCGGGTACCAGAGCCTCGACCTCGACGGCGCGAACGAGTTCGGCCTGCCGGATGTCCTCGAGGACGGTCTCGACCTCCCGGGCGGCGTGCGCGAGCCAGCGGGTCCGGCCGTTGGCCAGCAGCAGCTGCTCCTCCTCCAGCTTGAACAGCAGGAGTTCGAGCAGCTGGCGCTCACGCCACAGGATCGTCGAGAGTTCACTGAATCCCATCGCGCCTCGTGTGCTCACGTCCGTGGGCGGTCACCCGTATCTATCGACCCCACCCCTGCGGATCTGAGAATTTCGGCACGCCGTCGTGAGAGCCTCAGCCGAGCACGCTGAGCGACAGCGCCCGGGCGACGGCTTCGTGGCGATTCGTCACCTCGAGCTTCGCGTACAGCCGACTGAGGTGGCTCTTCACCGTGTCGAGCGAGACGAAGAGCGCCTCGGCGATCTCGCGATTCGACCGCCCGTCGGCGACGAGCTGGAGCACCTCGCGCTCTCGGCGGGTGAGGGCGAGGCCGTGGTCGGTCGGAAGGGAGCCCTTCGGCGCGCCGGCGATGAGCGGCAGGAGCGCCGGAGCGACCACGCGCTCACCCTGCAGCACCCGGCGGACGGCCTGGACGAAGGCGTCGCGGTTGAGCGACCGGACGAGGAGTGCATCGGCGCCCTGGCCGACGAGATCGAGCACCACGTCAGGTGCGATCCGGCTGAGGAGGGCGGCGACCAAGGGCGGTGACGGGAGTTGCTTCGTCCGTCGGACGGCCTGCGGCAGCGGGATGTCGCTGACCTTTCCCCACACCACGAGATCGGCGGCGGCGGCCTTGGCCCGCTGGAGGCCCTCGTGCCCGTTCTCGACGCGCCCGACGACCTCGACACCGGTCGACTCCAGCGCGTTCGCCATGCCGAGGGAGGCAAGGTCCCACTCGTCGACGATGACGGCGGTGCGTCCGTCGGTGGCATTCCGGATCGAGCGGGACGCCCTCGCATCGTTCGCCTGGCGTGCCGCGGCGCCGGTCAGCATCCCTTTGGTGTCCCCCCGCGTCGCGTCCCCGGGGCCGGTCGTTCACCCGGGGGTGTGAATCCCGCCGTGGGAATTCACACCGACGGGTGATGAAGGTAACACCGGGTGGCGCCGAAAGAAAGCCCGTGCGCGAAACAATTGAACGGCTGGGGAGAAGTGCCCCGGATCAGAGCGCGGGCTCAGAAGAAGAGCTGATCCGCACCCATCTCCCACTTGTCAACCACGCCATCCAGTCCGTCCTCCGGCGCGTCCCGCGGCACGTGTCGAGCGACGAACTGGCCTCTTCTGCGTTGCTGGGCCTGGTGCAGGCCATCCGCTCGTTCGACCCCGATCGTGGGGTTCCGTTCGAGCGCTACGCCTCCACGCGGATCCAGGGCGCCCTGCTCGACGAGCTGCGAAGCCGTGACTGGGCGAGCCGGTCCGTTCGGGCCCGCTCGCACGAGATCCGGGCGGCCACCGAGGAGTTGACGGCCCGCCTGGGTCACGCTCCCTCCGTGGCCGAGCTCGCCAAGGAGGTGCGGCTGCACACCGACGAGGTCCAGCAGCTGCTCGACGACCTGCACCGCTCGGTGATCCTCAACTTCGAGGCGATCGCTCCGGGTGGGGAAGCGGCCGTCCCGAACGACCACCGCAGCCCCGAGGTCATGCTGATCGAGCGCGAACAGCGTGGATACCTCTACGACGCGGTGGCAGCGCTTCCGGACCGGCTCCGCACGGTCGTCGTCGGCTACTTCTTCGAGGAGCGGCCGATGCAGGAGATCGCCGAGGAGCTCGGGGTGACCGAGTCGCGGGTGTCGCAGATGCGGGCGGAGGCGCTGGTGCTCCTCCGCGACGGCATCAACTCGCAGCTCGACCCCGACCGCCTGCCGGCCGAGGAGCGGCCCGACGGGCGGGTGGCGAAGCGGAAGGCGGCCTACTACGCCGCCCTCGCCGCCAACTCCGACTTCCGGGCCCGGCTCAGCGTGCCGGACCCGGGCGCCACGGCGATGCCCGTCCTGGGCACCGGCGTCGTCGGCTGACGACGCCGCCCGGACGCGACATCATTTCGACTGGGGGTGTGCGATGACCCGACCGACCCTTTC
>DATLFW010000382.1:0-3592 GCA_035540775.1 Acidimicrobiia bacterium | reverse complement strand
GGTGCGCTGGATCTCGGCGATCCCGTAGGGCCGCAACAGGTCCTCCAGGGCGTCGAGCTTCTCGGGGGTCCCGGCAACCATCAGGGTCATGGAGTCCCATCCGACGTCCACGATCTTCGCCTCGAAGATCGACCCCAGCTCGGTGATCTGCGAGCGGACTTCGGTGTCGGCGTTCACCGTCACCATCATCAGCTCACGCTCCACCGCGTCGGCCGGGCTCAGCTCGTTGATCTTGATCACGTTGATCAGCTTGTTGAGCTGCTTGGTGATCTGCTCGAGCGGCGTCGACTCCACGTCGACGACGATCGTCATGCGGGAGAACTGGGGGTCGTCGGTCGGGCTGACAGCGAGGGAGAAGATGTTGAAGCCCCGCCGCGAGAACAGCCCCGAGATCCGCGCCAGCACACCGGGCTTGTTCTCCACCAGCACCGCCAGGATGTGGTGGCGCGTCTCGTCGCCTCCAAGACCGCTGCTCATGACGTGTAGTCCTCTCCCTCGGCGAAGTAGCGGGGGTCGAGGAGGATGTCGTCGTTCGACCCGCCTGCGGGGACCATCGGGTAGACCTTCTCGTTGTAGTCGACCCGGAACTCGACGACGACCGGGCGGTCGTCGATCGAGTTCGCCTTCTCGATGGCGGCGTCGACCTCCTCTGGCTGCTCGACCCGGATGGCCTCACACCCCATGGCCTCGGCCCACTTCACGTAGTCGGGCAGGTCGGGGCTGAGGTACACCTCGGAATAGCGCTCCTCGTAGAAGAGCTCCTGCCACTGACGCACCATGCCCAGGTAGGCGTTGTTGATGAGCGCGATCTTCACCGGGATCCGCTCGGCGGCCGCCGTCACCAGTTCCTGGGCGGTCATCTGGAAGCAGCCGTCGCCGTCGACCGCCCACACCGTGCGGTCCGGCACGCCGGCCTTCGCCCCGATGGCGGCCGGGACTGCGAACCCCATGGTGCCGAGACCGCCCGAGTTCACGAACGTGTAGGGGTGGTTGAAGCGCCAGAACTGGCTCGTCCACATCTGGTGCTGCCCCACACCGCTGGCGACGATGGTGTCGTCGGGCGACAGCGTCGACAGCCGCTCGATGCAGTACTGAGGCTTCAGCGGCCCGTCGTCGTCCTGCTGGTATCGGAGCGGGAAGCGCTCCTGCCACTCCCGCAGCTGCGCCCACCACTCCGACCGGTCGGCGGCCTCACCGTCTTCCGTCAACCGGCGGACGGCCTGGATCATCTCCTCGATCACCATCCGGGCGTCGCCCACGATCGGCACGTCGGGGCGGCGGACCTTGCCCAACTCGGCCGGGTCGATGTCGACGTGGATGACCTTGGCGTTGGGGGCGAAGGACGCCGGGTTGCCGGTGACCCGGTCGTCGAAGCGCGAGCCCAGGGCGATGAGCAGGTCGCACTGTTGCATCGACGTGACGGCCGTGTAGTTCCCGTGCATCCCCGGCATGCCGAGGGCGAGTTCGTGGTCGTCGGGGAAGGCGCCTCGCGCCATCAGGGTGGTGACCACGGGGAGCTGCTGGAGCTCGGCGAGCTCGCGCAACGCCTCGCACGCCCGGGCCTTCAGGATGCCGCCCCCGGCGTAGATCACGGGCTTGCGCGCCTGCGCGATCAGCCGGGCGGCCTCCTTGATCATCCCCCGGTGACCCCGGATGGTCGGCTTGTATCCGGGCAGGTCGACGGAGTCGGGCCACTCCCACTCCATCTCGGCGTTGGAGATGTCCTTCGGCACGTCGACGAGGACGGGGCCGGGGCGGCCGGTGGTGGCGACGTGGAACGCCTCCTTGATCACCCGCGGGATGTCCTGGGCGTCGGTGATCAGCCAGTTGTGCTTCGTGATCGGCATGGTGATGCCGGTCGTGTCGGCCTCCTGGAAGGCGTCGGACCCGATCGCCGTCGAGGCGACCTGTCCCGTGATGCACACGAACGGCACCGAGTCCATGTAGGCGTCGGCGAGGGGGGTGACGACGTTGGTCGCGGCGGGCCCGCTCGTCACCATGGCGACGCCCGGGCGGCCGGTGGCGTGGGCGTATCCCTCCGCCATGTGCCCGGCGCCCTGCTCGTGGCGAACGAGGATGTGGCGGATCGGGCTGTCGATGATGGGGTCGTAGACAGGCAGGATCGCCCCGCCGGGGAGGCCGAACATGACCTCCACTTCCATCATCTCGAGGCTCTTGATGAGCGCTTGAGCACCCGTGAGTTTCATGGACTTCTCCTCTGGTGACTCGGGCGGATGTGCAGCCGCCGGGCCGGACCCGGGGTCGGGCTTCCTGCCGTCCCCGGACATGGAAAACCCCTCGCTACGAGCGAGGGGTGGAGTCGCGCACGACGCGGTATGAGGCGCCGTGCGCTACGGAACTACGACGAGGTCTCGTGCCGTCTCCATGAACCAGACATTGTGCCCGGAGATCAACGAGAATCGCAACCCCACAAGCACAGCCACGAGGTGTGTGCGTACGGCGTCGCGTATAGCGGGACGCCATACGCACACGATGAAAGGACACGGGCATGGGCAGGCTGGACGGGAAGGTGGCGATCGTGACGGGCGGGGCCCGCGGGCAGGGAGCCGCCGAGGCGCGCCGCTTCGCCGAGGAGGGCGCCAAGGTCGTCGTCACCGATGTGCTCGACGACGAGGGCGAGGCGGTCGCGAAGGAGATCGGCGACACCGCCCTCTACCTCCACCACGACGTCACCGACGAGGCGCAGTGGGAGGGCGTCGTCGCGCGGACGGTCGACCACTTCGGAGACGTCCACGTCCTCGTCAACAACGCGGGGATCGCCAAGTTCACCCCGATCGCCATGACGTCGCTCGACGACTACATGGACGTCGTCAACGTCAACCAGGTCGGCGTGTTCCTCGGGATGAAGCACGTCGTGCCGGCGATGAGCACGTCGGTCACCCGCACGGGCCTCGGCGGCTCCATCCTCAACATCTCGTCGGTCGACGGCATGGTGGGGATGATCGGGGTCGTCGCCTACGTCGCGTCGAAGTGGGCCGTGCGGGGCATGACAAAGACGGCAGCGATCGAATTCGGGGGCCTCGGCATCCGGGTCAACTCGATCCATCCCGGAGGCATCGACACACCGATGCTCACCGAGCCGACCAAGGATCTCCCGGGCGTCGACCTCAAGAACTACTTCTCGCGGGTCCCGGCCGGGCGCATCGGCACGCCGGAGGACGTCGCCGAACTCGCCCTGTTCCTCGCCTCCGACGAGAGCGCCTACTGCACGGGAAGCGAGTTCGTC
Source organism: Acidimicrobiia bacterium (assembly GCA_035540775.1). Taxonomy (GTDB): domain Bacteria; phylum Actinomycetota; class Acidimicrobiia; order IMCC26256; family JACPCJ01; genus DATLFW01. The sequence continues at coordinate 345 of DATLFW010000382.1, read as the reverse complement.
GTCGACGGTGGGCTGATCGCCGGCTTCGGCGCCCAGGGGCTCCTTCCCGAATGACCGACGAGGGCCCCGCGTCGCCCGCGCGGGCCGTCGCGGAGGTGGCAGGCGTTGCACCAGGCGAACGCGTCCTCGACAGCGGGTTCGCTACCTGGTGGCGACGGCCTGACGGCCGGGCGGTCTCGCCTCCCCGGACGACCTGCCGGTCAGTCGTCGTCGCCTGACCCGGAACCCGACGCGTCCTCGCCCTCCTCCGCCTCCTCGGCGGCGTCTTCGGCGTCGTCTTCGGCCTCTTCCGCCACGTCCTGCGCGTCCTCACCGGCGTCTCGTCGTTCGTCCTCGGCCTCCTGC
>DATLFW010000381.1:0-2933 GCA_035540775.1 Acidimicrobiia bacterium | reverse complement strand
TAGTAGACGCGGCCGGGCCGGGGGAGGGGGCTGACCGTCACGAGCGCATCGACGGGCGCGTCGGGCTGGCCGAGGAGGTACGCCTTCGCGACCAGCGCCCCTTCGCTCTCGGCCACGACGGTGACCGGCGCGTCGAAGGTGCGGGCGAGCGCCCGCACCTGCACGTCCATGACGGCGACGAGGCGGTCGAGCGAATGGAACGTCGCCTCGGCGGCATAGGGCCGCGCCCGCCCGCTCCGGTCGAGGCCGGCGTACGAGAAGCGGAAGGCGGCGAGCGGGGCGACGAGTTCGGGGCGGTCGTCGCCCTCCCATTCCGACCCGAAGCCCTTGACGACGAGTACGGGCACCGACCCGGTCGAGTCGGCGACGGCGGGCGGCTCGTCGGTCGGCCGCCCGAGCCGCACTCCAGCGGCAGTCCCGCTCACGGCCACGACCATGAAGGCGACCAGCGCGGCCGGCACGAGCACCGATGGACGCCGTCGTACCCGCGGTTGCCCGTCGACCCGCAGCGCCCCGCCGACCACGCCCATCCACGCCCGGGCATGGAACACGCCGATGGCGGCGGCGACGAAGAGCCGCGCCCACGTCGGGGCCTCGACCACGGCGGCACCACCGACGGAGATGACGACGACCGTCGCCACCATCCATCCGAGGGTGCGAAGCGTGGGGCGGTCTCGCCACCACCGCCCGGAGACGATGCCGTGGTGCACAAGCAGCGACACGACCACGACGGCCGGGACGGCGGCGAAGAAGAGCCATGACAGCGACACCAGACCCATCCCGAACAGGAGTCCCACCCAGGGGGCGAGCAGCAGTGCCGTCGTCACCGTGAAGGCGGCACTGCGGCAAAGCGCCGCCCGCCACGACGGACGGTCGGTCGGATCGGGCCACGCAGCACGGAGGAGGAACGCATCGACGGCGGTGCGGAAGACGAGCAAGGCGGCGAACTCGCCGGCGAACGCCAGCCACGACGGGTGGTAGACGACGAGCCACCGCAGGTCGTGGAAGACGCCGAACGGGGCGGGCGCCGAGACCTGCACGCCGAGCGCCTGGTTGGGCGCGGGCCCGAACGCCATCAGCATCGCCGTCTCCACCACCACGAGGCCCACCGTCCCAGCGGTCAGCACGACGTTCGGCGTGGATCTCGGCGCGGTCGCGGCCATGTGTTCCCCCGTGCGCTCGTCGACCCCATACCCGGAGGCGCGCCCCCGCTCAGCCTCCGCGTCACCGACCGGCCGACTGAACGCAGGGGGTCACGGGAATACCACTGAAGCGGCCTCCTCCCAGAGGACGCACCCGGGAGGCGATCAGGGAGCCCAGTGCGCGACGCGAGCGGTGAGGGACGCCGGAGGGCGATCATCGAAGGAGTGACTCCCCAGGTCGACGGGGGGCGCTTCCCGGCCAAGCGCGTCCTGGGCGACGAGGTGGTCGTCGAGGCCGACGTGTTCACCGACGGACACGACGCCCTCATGGTCCGCCTCCTGCATGCAGGCGACCGCGACGCTGCCTGGACGGCGGTGCCCATGCGCCCGCTCGGGAACGATCGGTGGGAAGGGCGCTTCCGGGTCCCCGAACTCGGGCGCTACCGATACACCGTCGAAGCCTGGGTGGACCGGTTCGCGACGTGGCGCCGCGACCTCGACAAGCGCGTCGACGCCAAACAGGACGTCCACGTCGACCTGCTCGTCGGCGCCCAGCTCGTGGCCGAGGCGGCCCGGCGTGCCGCCGACGAGGACGCCGTCGCTCTCGAGCGCTTCGCCGGTGTGCTCGGAGACGAGGAGGTCGATCCGAGGGTTCGCATCCCCGAGGCCCTCTCGAAGGCCCTTGTGACCCTGATGGAGCGGCACCCCGATCGCAGCCACGCCACCCGCTTCCCGAAGGAACTCCTCCTCGTCGTCGATCCGCCCCGGGCCCGGTCCAGTGCCTGGTACGAGATGTTTCCGCGGTCGGCCTCCCCCGTCGCCGGGCGGCACGGCACCTTCGCCGACGTCGAGGCCCGCCTCGATCGGGTGGCCGCCATGGGCTTCGACGTCCTCTACCTCCCGCCCATCCATCCCATCGGCACGACGCATCGCAAGGGTCGCAACAACGCCCCCGCCGCGGAGCCCGGTGACGTGGGGAGCCCCTGGGCCATCGGGTCGGAGGACGGTGGTCACAAGGCCGTCAATCCCGAACTCGGCACGCTCGACGACTTCCGCCGTCTCGTGGCGTCGGCTGGCAAGCAAGGGATCGAGGTCGCCCTCGACATCGCCTTCCAGTGCAGCCCCGACCACCCCTACGTGAAGGAGCACCCGGAGTGGTTCCGGTGGCGCCCGGACGGGACGATCCAGTACGCCGAGAACCCACCGAAGAAGTACGAGGACATCTACCCGTTCGACTTCGAGACCGAGTCGTGGCCGGAACTCTGGGAGGAGTTGAAGAGCGTCTTCGAGTTCTGGGTCGAGCAGGGCGTCCACATCTTCCGCGTCGACAACCCGCACACCAAGCCCTTTGCGTTCTGGGAATGGTGCATCGCCGAGTTGAAGGGGCAGCACCCCGACCTGGTCTTCCTCTCCGAAGCCTTCACCCGTCCGCGCGTGATGGAACGCCTGGCAAAGCTCGGCTTCACCCAGTCGTACACCTACTTCGCGTGGCGAAACACGAAGTGGGAACTGACGGAGTACTTCACGGAGCTGAACCGCGCACCGCTGCGCGACTACTTCCGCCCCAACGCCTGGCCGAACACTCCCGACATCCTCACGGAGCACCTCCAGCACGACGGCCGCCCGGCCTTCCAGACGCGGTTGGTGCTCGCCGCCACCCTCGCGGCCAACTACGGCATCTACGGCCCGGCGTACGAACTGATGGAGCACGTTCCGAGGGAGCCGGGGAGCGAGGAGTACCGCGACTCCGAGAAGTACCAGTTGCGTCACTGGGATCTCGACCGCCCGGAC
>DATLFW010000380.1:0-4179 GCA_035540775.1 Acidimicrobiia bacterium | reverse complement strand
CGCGCGGGTCACGGCGTTGGTCACGACGAGCGGCAGCTTGGCGTCGTGGACGGCGTCACGCGCCGCCAGGGCGCTGGCGCCACTCACGATCCCGATCAGCGCCTGGATCTTGTCACCGCTGATCGCTCCGCGGATGCGCTGGATCGTGTCCTGCGGCGAGAAGATGGGCTCCTCGATCGAGACGATCTCCACCGGCCGGCCGGCGACGTTGTCACCGAGCGCCAGCTTGATGCCCTTGGTCTGCATGTCCCCGACCGGTGCGTAGGGCCCCTGCGTCGGCAGGAGCACGCCGATCCGGATCGGATCGCCGTTCGCCGGCTTCCCAGCGGTCGTGGACGACGACGCGGCGGTGCTCCCGCCGGAGTCGTCGTCGTCACCGCAGGCCGCGAGCAGCCCGAGGCCACCCGTGGCGGCCAGAGCGCCGAACATCCCGCTTCCTGCGAGGAAGCGGCGGCGGGTCAGCGGCACACTGGTCTCGTCGGTCATCCTGGAGCCCCCCTGTCTGTCGATGTCGCATGGTCACGAGCGGTTGCCGCTCGAGCGCCGTCAGCCGCCTGCTGGCGTCGGGCCGTTGAGTCTCGGGTCGGGCGCCGACAACAGGTCGGTGCCGTTGAACCACTCACCACGCGCCGGGGACACGACGTAGGTCAGGTCCTGGTGCCGGATCGTCGTGAGACGCTCGAGCTCCAGCGGATCGAGGTGGAACACCCGCCCGCTCCGAAGGTCTTGGATGCGGAGCCGGTCGCCGTTCGCGCTTCGGTCGACGCTCACCTGCACGACCGCGAACTCGCTCCGGAGGAGCACCACGTCCTGGATCCCCGCCTGATCGGCCGAGGCGTTCGTCACAGCAGGAACGTCAGGTTTTCGAAGAACTGGTTGCTGTCGACCAGGTCGACCCGCTTCAGGACGATCCGAAAGCCGCCGCCGACGCGCCGGAGCCGGTGCGTGCAGCTTGCGCCGAAGACGTGCTTGGTGTGGTGACGCCTCGCCTCGACCGCGAGCAGCGTCGAGTAGACGACGACCTCGTCACCTTCGTTCACCGTGGCGTCGAGGTGGACGTTCGAGACCGCGCGGCAGATCCGGGACGGCGGGTCCTGCGCGTACTGCTTCCCCGTGTTGAGCCGGTCGATCCGCCCGCGGAGCGCTTCCAGGTCGTCGTAGACGATCGAGACGTGGCGAGCGGGGTCGATGTCGCGGTCGTTGCACGGGATCCAGTAGAGGCCGTCGTCGGCGAAGAGGTCGGCCCAGTCGTCGTATCGCCGCTCGTCGAGCAGGCGCGACTCGTGGTACAGGAACGCGGCGACGTCGGCGTCGGCCGCCTTCACCGGCAGCGCCGGGCTCGAGGTGTCGTTCACGACCGTCACGCCTGTGTCCCCTCCATCACGCGGACCCACTGGCGGTGGAACGCCCGCTGGCTCTGCTCGTCGGTCACGTGGCCCCAGTCGATCCCGCGCTCGTCGACGGTGCCCCGCCGAAGGCCGCGGATGAGCGGCAGCCACTCGACTGCCGAGACCTTCAGTCCTTCCTGCACCCGCTCGAACATCTCGAGATCATCGGGTGCGCCCCCGCCGGCGGGGCCGTAGAACGCCTCGTGGCCCCGCAACCGACCGGCGTTCATCTCCTCCGGCATCCCCTTGAGGGTCGTGGCGTACAGCTCGACGTCCGTGCGGTCGACCGATCGTGGGTGCACGACGCGGATCTGGACGCCGATCATGAGCAGGTTCGGGAAGATCATCAGGTTGAAGCCCCCGGCGCCGTTCGTGCTCGCCACCTCGAGGGCGCGCTCCTCGCTACCGAGCCGATCGGCGAGGACCTTCAGGTAGGCCCTGCCCTGCTCGGTCGTCGGCAGCATCTCCTTCAGGAGAGGCTGCACGTTCGGGCGGCTGTCGAGGAGGCCGTGGCCGTTGCCCAGGTCGGCGCTGCGACCGGGGGACGAGTCGTGGAACAGCTTCATCGCGAGGTCGCCCATCGCGCCGGTCATGCGGTTCGTCGACGCGAGGAACGCCTGGTGCACGAAGTTCGGGTGGTATCCGTCGACGCCGTTCTCGCTCTGGAGCTTCCAGTTGGCGCCGTACGTGTAGCGGTGGACGCCGGTGTTCACCTCGATCTCGCCGACGGGAGAGAGATCCATGAAGAGATCGATGAACTCCTTGGCGTTCCCGAGGTGCTCGTCGAGCGTGGGCCCGTCGGCGGCCATGCTGGCGAAGATCATGCCTCGGTAGGACTCGACGCGTGGCACCGCCACGAGGTTGAACTCGGCGCGCTCGCAGTCTCGGGGGTCGTACCCGGAAGCGAACGTCTGGCCGATGATCGTGCCGTCGTTGCGGAAAGTCCAACCGTGGTAGTCGCACCGGAAGAAGCTCGAGTTGCCCCGCTCCGACTGGCACACCGTCGCCGCGCGATGCGTGCAGCGGTTGTAGAGCACGTGCACGGAGCCGTCCTCGGCGCGCGAGACGATCACCGGCTGCCGACCCATGTAGGTCGTCTTGTAGTCGCCGGCCGAGGTGATCTCGCTCTCGTGGCCCACGTACAGCCACGTCGTGCCGAAGATCCGGTCCATCTCGGCGTCGAAGACCCGCGGATCGGTGTAGATCGTGCGGTGGACCCGGTCCTGGTGGAACAGGTCGCTCGGCACGAACTCCAACGACGGCGTGACGTTCAAGGACATGGCCATGCGCGCTCCAGTTTCGTCGTTCTTCCGACGCCGGGACGTCCGACACAGCGCGGTGCCCGACGACCCCCCCGCCACACGGCGGCGTCTGCGCTCACCGTATGGCCCGCTCCCGGTCACCGGTAGGCCATGTTCCACGCAGTGGAACGCGTCGTGCGGTGGTTCAGCGCAGGAAGTCGGTCACGAGCCGGTTGAACTCATCTGCGTGCTCCCACTGCGCCCAGTGCCCGCACCGGCTGAAGACGTGAAGCCGGGAGTCGGGGATGCTCTTGACCACCTTGAGGCCGTGGTCGAGCGGGACGAACCGATCGTTCGCTCCCCACGTGCAGAGCGTCTTCGCCTGGATCTCGCCGAGGCGGGACGAGAGGTCGGCGATCATGGCGCCCGGGTTCTTCATGGCGCTGGCGACGAAGTTGCGCAGGTGCTCCCCGTCGTTGCGCATCATGTTGCGGTAGCGGCCCTCGATGAGGTCGTCGGTCATGAGGCTCGGGTCGTAGACGAAGACCTGGATCATCTCCTTGAGCGACTCGAGCGACGGCTCCATGTACACCTTGAAGAGCAGCTTGATGCCTTCCATCGGCATGGCGGTGAACAGGCTGGTGTCGCCGAGGCCGGCCGGACCCATGAGCACGAGCCGCTCGAGGCGATCGGGGTACTCGAGGGCGAAGGTCAACGCCGACGCCCCGCCCAGGGAGTTGCCGACGAGACTCGCCCGCTCGATGCCGAGGGCGTTCATGAGGCCGACGACGGCGCGGGCGTTGACGAGCCCCCGCGGCTCCTCGACGACGAACGAGTCGCTCTGGCCGAAGCCCGGGCAGTCGGGGAGGATCACCCGGAAGCCGGCGTCGACGAACGGCTCGATGTTCCGGCTGTAGTTGCTCCAGCCGCTGGCGCCCGGACCGCCGCCGTGGAGCATGATGACGGCGGGCCCTTCGCCCGCGTCGTTGTAGTACAGGCCGCACTCGAGTGGGCCTTCCTTGACGCGGGTGAAGTTCCCGGTCGACTCGTCGGTCAGCTCGGCCATCATGGGCTCCTCTGGTTGTGGCGGTGCGCGCGCGGCGGCACCGCGATCAGCGCGACGTCGCCGTCGCCTCCTCGCGCTGGCGCACGAGATCGAGCGCCACGTCGACGATCATGTCCTCCTGTCCGCCGACCATGCGGCGCCGACCCACCTCGACGAGGATCTCCCTCGTGTCGAGCCCGTAGGTGGCCGCAGCCTTCTCGGCGTGGCGGAGGAAGCTCGAATACACCCCGGCGTAGCCGAGGGTGAGGGTCTCGCGGTCGACCTGGACAGGTCGGTCCTGCAACGGGCGGACGAGGTCGTCGGCTGCGTCCATCAGACCGAAGAGGTCGCAACCGTGCGACCACCCCATCACGTCGATGGCCGCGATGAAGACCTCGAGCGGGCAGTTGCCCGCGCCGGCTCCCATCCCTGCGAGCGCGCCGTCGACCCGCGTGACCCCCTGCTCGACGGCCACGATCGAGTTGGCGACGGAGAGCCCCAGGTT
>DATLFW010000379.1:0-2018 GCA_035540775.1 Acidimicrobiia bacterium | reverse complement strand
CCACCAGGCGGGTGACGGCTGAGAGGGTGAAGAGCTGGTACGCCTCGGCGTCCATCCACGCGCGCACGACGGCGTCGCGGACGGTCGGGTCGCCCCCGTCGCCTCGCTGCCGGTAGAGGTCGAGGAGCCGCTGGGCGGTGGCGAGGAAGCGGCCAGGGGAGCGCAGCGTCAGGCCCCGCTCGGAGGACGCAGTCGCCATGGCGACGCCCCAGCCGCCGTGGGGTTCGCCGATCACGTCGTCGTCGGGCACGAAGACGTCGTCGAGGAACACCTCGGCGAAGCCCTCCTCGCCGTCGAGCACCTGGACGGGCCGGACCGTCACGCCCTCGGCCTTCAGGTCGACCATGAAGTAGGTGAGGCCCCGGTGCCGCTCGGCCTCGGGGTCGGAGCGGAAGAGGCCGAAGAGCCGGTCGCAGAAGGCGCCGCGGGAGCACCACGTCTTCTGCCCGGTGAGGCGCCACCCGGCGTCGACCTTGGTGGCCCGGCTCTTGAGGCCGGCGAGGTCGGACCCGGCGTCGGGTTCCGACCAGCCCTGCGCCCACACCTCCTCGGCGGCCGCCATCTTCGGAAGGATGCGGGCCTTCTGCTCGTCGGTGCCGAACTCGAAGAGGGTGGGGGCGAGGAGGAAGATCCCGTTCTGGCTGATGCGCTGTGGGGCGCCCGCCCGCCAGTACTCCTCCTCGAAGATCAGCCACTGCCACAGGGTGGCATCGCGCCCGCCGTACTCCTCGGGCCAGGAGACGGCGGCCCAGCCGGCGTCGAAGAGGCGGCGGTCCCAGTCGCGGAGGACGGCGAACCCGTCGGCGGTGTTACCGGAGGCGTGGCGCGGCGGCGGGTTGGCGGCCAGCCACTCCCGGATCTCCGCCCGGAACGCCTCGTCCTCGTCGGTCCAGGTCAGGTCCACGTCAGCGCTTCAGGAGGACGGAGGACCCGTGGCCGAACAGTCCCTGGTTGGCGGTGATCCCGACCCGGGCGCCCTCCACCTGGCGAGGCCCGGCCTGGCCCCGCAGCTGCCACGTCAGCTCGCACACCTGCGCGAGAGCCTGGGCGGGGACGGCTTCGCCGAAGCACGCTAGGCCGCCCGAGGGGTTGACGGGGACGCGCCCGCCGAGGGTGGTGTCGCCGTCGTTCAGCAGTTTCTCGGCCTCGCCGGGCTTGCAGAGGCCGATGTTCTCGTACCAGTCGAGCTCGAGTGCGGTGGAGAGGTCGTAGACCTCGGCCACGTCGACGTCGTCCGGGGAGACCCCGGCCTCCTCGTAGGCGCGGGCAGCGATCGAGTCGCGGAAGGTGAGTTCCGGCGGGGCCACCGCCACCGCCGAGTCGGTGGCGAAGTTGGGCATCTCGATGACGGTGTTGGGGAAGGTCGGCGTGACGGTCGAGACGGCCGCCACCTTCACGGCGTCGCTCACGCCCTTGCGCCGGGCGTACTCCTCGGAGCAGATGATGACGGCGGCGGCGCCGTCGCTCGTGGCGCAGATGTCGAGGAGGTGCAGCGGGTCGCTGACGACCGGGGAGGCCATCACCTCCTCCAGCGTCACCTCCTTGCGGTACCGGGCGAACGGGTTCTCGAGGCCGTGGCGGGCGTTCTTCACCTTGACCTTGGCGAAGTCCTCAGGGGTCGCCCCGAACAACTCCATCCGCCGCCGCGCGTAGAAGGCGAAGTAGGTGGGGTTGGTGGCGCCGAGGAGGCGGAAGCGGAGCCAGTCGGGGTCGTCGCCCCGCTCGCCCTTGTTGGGAGCGAGGAAACCCTTGGGGGTCGTGTCGGCGCCGATGACCATGGCGACGTCGCACATGCCGGCCAGCACCCGCGCCCGGGCGGTGTCGAGCGCGGTCGCCCCCGAGGCGCAGGCGGCGTACGACGACGCCACCTGGGCGCCCTGCCAGCCGAGGGCCTGGGCGAGGGTGGCGGCGGCGACGTAGCCGGGGTAGCCGTTGCGGACCGTGATGCCGCCGGCCACGAACTGGACGTCCCTCCACTCGATGCCGGCGTCGGCGAGGGCGGCCCGGGCGGCCACGAC
>DATLFW010000378.1:0-2124 GCA_035540775.1 Acidimicrobiia bacterium | reverse complement strand
AGCAACGGGAGTTCGAGGATCTGCGACACGTCCGACGGCGTGAGCGATCGGTTCTGCTCCTCGACGAGGGCGATGCCAGCGCACCCGCTCGTCAAGTCGCTGGCGACGGCGCGCCGGAGGGCCAGGTAGCAGGAGCGGATGACGACCACCGCCTCCCCCGCTCCTTCCGTGGCCGCTTCGACGATCTCCCGCACGGCCGTCGCCTTCGCCGTCCCGGCGTCGACCACGGTCGGTGCGCCCGCCGAGAGCGCCGAGACGAGCCGACGAGCGGCGGACGGGGCGGCGTCGCCGAAGGCGGCAGTCGATCCCGCAGGGACGAGCGCCAGTCCGGGGGCGGCCTCGACGGTGAGGCGGCGCAGGGCGTCGTCGGACGGCGCCGACCGGGCCGTCAGCCAGTCGGCCACCCCGTGCTCCGGCTCCCGGGCGAGACCGAGGAGGGCGGGGAGGTCACCGGCGAGGTCGACGAGCCGAGCACCACCGGCCCGGGCGAGCCGGATGGCAACGGCGGCGGCCACGACGGAGGTGCCCGAGCCGCCCTTGGGGCTCCAGAAGACGATCATGGCGGCGCTAAGCGCACGGGCGGGCGGAGACGCGACCGGGACGTTCCGGACGGCAACGGCGTATCCTCGCCACGACATGCAGGCCGCCTTCTTCGACCTCGACAAGACCGTGATCGCCACCAGCTCCGTGCTGGCCTTCGGACGGCACTTCCGCCGCGAGGGCCTCCTGTCGCGATCGACGATCGTGAAAGGCCTCTACGCCCAGGTCGTCTACATGCTGGTCGGGGCCGACGAGGAGAAGATGGAGCGGGTGCGGGAGGCGATGCTCGCCCTCACGAAGGGGTGGAGCCGCGACCACGTCGCCGAGATCGTGCGGGAGACGTTCGAGGAGACCGTCACTCCGCTGATCTACGCCGAGGTCCTCGAACTGATGGACGAGCACCGGCGGGCCGGGCGACGCATCTACATCGTGTCGTCGTCACCCGACGAGATCGTCCGCCCCATCGCCGACCACCTCGACGTCGACGACGCCATCGCCACGCGAGGCCGGCTCGACGACGAGGGCCGTTACACCGGCGAACTCGACTTCTACGCCTACGGGCCGTACAAGGCGACGGCGATCCGCGACCTCGCCGAGCGGGAGGGGATCGACCTGGCTGGGTCGTACGCCTACTCCGACTCGGTGACCGACCTCCCGATGCTGGAGGCAGTCGGCAATCCCGTCGTCGTCAACCCCGACAAGGACTTGGCCCGGGTGGCCGAGGAGCGGGGATGGCGGGTGTGCGAGTTCCGCCATCCCGTCCGCCTGCGCGACCGGATGCCGGTGCCGCCGCCGGGGCCGACCGCTGCCGTTGGGAGCGTCATGGCGCTGGCGGGAGCCGCGGCTGTCGTGGCGTGGGCGCTGCGCCGCCGGGTCGAACCACCGTCTGGCCTCGCCCGCGTCCCGTACGAGGGACGGCGGCTGGCCGGCAAGATCTCGGCACGCCTGCCCCGTCGATGACCGACGGCGCCGCCCGGGCGCTGGCGCCCAAGGTGCCCCTCGCCTTCGTGCCAACACCGCTCGAACGCCTCGAACGGCTCTCGGAGTGGCTGGGTGGCCCCGAGGTGCTGGTGAAGCGCGACGACCAGACGGGGTTGGCTCTCGGCGGCAACAAGGCACGCAAGCTCGAGTACCTGTGCGCGGAGGCCCTGGAGGCGGGAGCCGACGTGCTGGTGACGGGCGGCGGCCACCAGAGCAACCACGTGCGGATGACGGCGGCGGCGGCCAACCGGCTCGGACTCGACTGCCACCTCGTGCTCGGCGGCGACCGCCCGGGGCACTTCGACGGGAACCTCGTCGTCGACGCCGTGCTCGGGGCCGAGATCGAGTTCTGCGGCGCTGGTGACTACTACGGCGTGGAGGCCGCCATCGAGGCGGCGGCGGCGCGGCTGGCCGCCGAGGGGCGCCGCCCGTTCGCCGTGCCGATCGGCGGTGCGTCGGTGACCGGGGCGCTGGCGTACGTGGAGGCGGCCGACGAGATGGCGGCGCAGGCGAGCGCGCTGGGCGCCGAGGTGACCCACGTCGTCGTGGCGGACGGGTCGGGCGGGACGCACGCCGGGCTGATGGCGGGGCTCGGGGCGGGCG
>DATLFW010000377.1:0-6692 GCA_035540775.1 Acidimicrobiia bacterium | reverse complement strand
ATCCAGGCTCGGAGTTCGGCCCGAAACGCTTCGTCGTCGGCGGAGTAGGCGAAGTCCACGGGCCAAACCTAACATCCGTGTCAGGTTTCTCGGCTAGGCGGGGACGACCGCGAGGGAGCACGAACGCCCATGGAGTTCACGTTCAGCGACGAGCAGTTGGCCCTCCAGGGCGCCGTCCGCGACTTCCTCTCCGACCGGGGGATGGCCTACGTCCGCCAGACGTGGGAGGACGAGCGGGGCTTCACCGACGAGGTCTGGAACCAGATCGTCGACCTCGGCTGGACGGGCCTGCTCGTGCCCGAGGCCCAGGGCGGGCTCGGTCTCGGCCTCGTCGACCTCGCCGTCGTGCAGGAGGAGATGGGTCGGGCCGCGTTCACCGGACCGTTCTTCTCCTCGGCCGTCCTCGCCACCCTCGCCGCCACCCGCCTCGGGCTTCACGACCGCCTGGAGTCGCTGGCCTCCGGCACGACCCGCGGCACCGTGGCGCTCGAGGAACTCGGGCACGGCGACCCCGTCGATCGGGTGCGCGCCCGGGCGATTCGCAAGGCCGGACGGTGGCACATCGAGGGCGTGAAGCTGGTGCCCGACGGTCACACCGCCGACTGGGCGCTCGTCGTCGCCCGCACCCAGCAGGGCCTCGGCACCTTCCTCGTCGAGTCGCCCCAGGCCGAACTGCAGCCGACGTGGGACGGCGGGCACAAGGTCGCCCGCCTCGACCTCGGCGACCGGGAGGCGGAGCCGGTGGGCCCCGACGGCGACCACACCGCCCTGTGGCGGCGGATCGTCGACGACGCCGCCGTCGGCCTGTGTGCCGAGCTGGTCGGCGCCGCCGAGCGGGCCTACGAGCTGGGGGTGGAGTACGCCAAGACGCGGGTGCAGTTCGACCGGCCGATTGCCACCTTCCAGGTGATCAAGCACAAGGCCGTCGACATGCTCCACCGGGTGACGCTGGCCCGGGTCGGCGCCCACTACGCCGCCTGGGCGTCCGACGTCGACGCACCGGTGCGCGAGGAGGCGGTCGCGATGGCCAAGAGCTACGCCGCCGAAGCCGCCATCGAGGTGACGGGCGAGTCGATCCAGATCCACGGGGGCGTCGGCTTCACCTGGGACTGCGACGCCCACTTCTTCTACCGCCGGGCCAAGCAGCTCGACCTCATGCTCGGCTACCAGGGCTGGCAGCGGCAGCGCCTCGCCGACCTGGTGCTCCAGCCCGCCTAGCGGTCGTCGCCCGGCGTGCGCACCCCACCCGATCGCGTCACGTCCCTCGTCGACGCCGTCGGGCATGTCCGGCCGGGCGACGTCGTCCACGTCTGCACCGGCCACACCCGCTGGACGGCCGCCGCTCGTGAGCTCGTTCGCCAGCACTGGGGGAGCGATCCGGCCTTCACGCTGGTGATGCTCAGCCTGTCGAGCCTCGGCACCCTGTTCTTCAAGGGCGGCCTGGTGAAGAAGGTGATCACCGGCTACTCGGGCGACATCTTCCCCAACTTCACGCCCAACCGGATCTTCGCCGACGCCTACCTGAGCGGCGAGGTCGAGGTCGAGCACTGGTCGTTCCTGGCCTTCCTCCAGCGCCTGGAGGCGGCCGCCCGCGGCTACCCGGCGCTCGTCACCCGCTCCATCGCCGGTTCCTCGATGGAGGAGAACGAGGCGTTCGCGACGGTGGCGTCGCCGTTCGGTGACGGCGAGCCGATCGGGCTCCTGGCTCCTCTGGCGCCCGACGTGGCGCTGGTGCACGCGGCGGCGGCCGACCCCGAGGGGAACGTCGTCTTCAACGCCCCCGACCTCGAAGGCTTCTACGGGGCATGGGCCGCCAGGCGGGGAGCGGTCGTCACCGTCGAGCGGATCGTCGACGACGTGCGTCCGTGGTCGCACCTCGTCCGCCTGCCGGCGCATCGCGTCCTGGCCGTCGCCGAAACGCCGATGGGAGCGCACCCCGGTGGCCTCTTCGCTCGTGACGTTCCCGTCGACGGTTACGGCGAGGACATCGAGTTCTGGAGCGACGTGCGGGCGGCCAGCCGGTCCGAGGAGTTCGACGCCTGGATCCGCCACTGGGTGCTCGAACCCTCGACGCAGGAGGAGTATCTCGACCGCCTCGGCGCCGATCGCACCGCCCGGCTGCGGGACCGCGCGGCACCCGACTCGTGGAAGGCCGACGCCGAAGCTTCACCCCCCGACCTCGACGCCCCTGTGAACTCCTGGGAGGCGGCCACGGTGTTCGGGGCGCGGTACCTGTGCGAGCGCATCCTGGAGAACGACGCCCACGCCGTCCTGGCCGGGGCGGGCGTGGCGAACCTCGCCACCTGGCTGGGGGTCCACCTCGCCCGCGAACGCGGGTCTGAGGTCACCCTCGTCGCCGAGTTGGGGCTCTGGGACTACGAGCCCACCCCCGCGGACCCCTACGTCTTCAACCACCGCTCGTTCCCGACGGCGACCATGCTCACCGACAGCGAGACGGTTCTCGGCATGGTGATCCCCGGCCCGGGCACTCGCACCCTCGCCTGCCTCGGTGCCGCGCAGATCGACCGCTTCGGCAACGTGAACTCCACCATCGTGCCGGGTGATCGACCCGTCTTCCTCGTCGGTTCGGGCGGTGGCAACGACGTTGCCAGCACCGTCGAGGAGGCGGTCGTCGTTGCCACCCTCACCGACCGGCGGACCGTGGAGCAGTGCCCGTACGTCACCTCGCCGGGGTGGGCGGTGCGGGCCCTCGCCACCGACCTCGGCGTGTTCGAGAAGCGCGGCGACGAGCTGGTGCTGACCGCCGTCGCCCCGGGCGACGGCGAGATCGGCGACCGCGTCGAGCGCATCCGGGCGCTGTGCGGGTGGGACCTGACGGTGGCGGGGACCGTCGTCGAACTCGACCCGCCAGGAGGCGACGAGGTGGCGCGCCTGCGCACGTGGGACCCCCACGGGGTCTTCCTCCGAGCCGGCTGACCGGACCCGGCACACCTTCTTCATTCAGGTCGAATGTCACGGCCTGGCGCGTTTCTCACGCCGCGACGCTCGGGTAGGAGTGGGCCGAAAGTCCCGTTCGGAAAAGCCCCGTGCCCCTGTGGTGCAAAGCGGAGGACGACGATCATCAACGACATGTGGAGCACCAACGACCTCGCCCACCACCGCCCGGCCGTCCTGGTCGTGTCCGAGGACGTCGACCTGCGGGAGCGGGTGGTGGCCGAACTCGGTCCGGTCGCCGACGGTGACCAGGCCCACAGCGCCCGGTTCGCCCTCGGCCGGGTGTACGAGGAGGCCTACGACGGCGTCGTGGTCGACATGGACCTCCCGCAGTCCCTCGCCCTCGTCCGGTTCCTGGCGGGACTCGACCGCAACATGCCCGTCGTGGTCCTCGCGTCGTCCGTGACGCCCCTCACGATGGACGAGCTCGCCGATCTGGGCGCCTCCGTGGTGCTGAACCGATCGGTGCCTGTTCCGGCCATGCTCCGGGTCGCCCTGATCCGCACGTTGCGCGAACCGCACACCCGCCAGCGTCTCGCCGCCATCTGACGCTCGCCCAACCCTCCCGTCTTGGGGGAGTTGTGTCCGCATAGCGCGCGGAAGTCCCCCAAGACGGGGAGGGTGTGTTAGGCGGCGGGCGTCTCGTGGTGCGAGAGCCCGGACGCTTCGAGGGCGCCGGCAAGCAGGTCGGTCACGTCGCGCGACCACATGAACCCGACGTGGTTGCCGTCGTACCAGGTGATGCGCGGTCGCTCCCAGTGCTCCCACAGGCGGCGGGCCTGCGTGGGTGTCGCCATGCGGTCGACGAGGCCGGCGAAGACGAAGCGGCGGTCCCACGGGAGCCGCGGCTCGATCGCCAGGGGCGACACCACCGACAGGACGTCGGACGCCGCCGTTCCCGTCAGCACCTCGCCGCCCCTCCGCCGGAACCGCTCGTCGGAGTGGTGGAGGTAGAGCGACGGGAGATCGCAGACGGGCACGCCGGCGACGACGCAGTCGAGGTCGCGCTCCAGCCCGGCGAGCAGCGACGTGACGTACGACCCGAGAGAGATCCCGTACACGCCGACCGCCGACGGCGCCTGCTCACGGATCCACGAGATGAGCCGCCGGATGTCCCACACCGACTGGGCCATGCCGTGCACGACGTTCATGAGGTCGTGTGACATGAAGGCGCCGCCCGGGAGGCCGCCGATGTTGCGTGGGCCGTGGAGGGGGAGCACCGGGAAGAGCAGGTTCAGCCCGAGGTCGTGGTGGAGGCGGGCGGCCCGGAAGGCCGGGAAGTCCATCCACGGCCGGCCGGTCCCGAACCCGTGCACGCACACCAGCCAGGGGCGGGAGCCGTCCTTGTGCCGGAGCGCCCACCCGTAGGCCATCCGGTTCGGCTCGTACGACAGCCACCGGTCGCGGCCCGGCTCGCGTTGGTGGGGCTCGTACCCACTTTCGAACACCACCTTCTCGAACCGGTGGCCGAGCCAGCGCGCCTCGGCGACGGCCGGACGGTCGAGGACGGGCGGGTCGAGATGGTACGAGGTCGGATCGGTCAGCCACCCGTGGCGGGCGAAGAGGGCTCGCGCTTCGGTGATCTCGTTGGCCACGGCCCGGATCTGCTCCCGGTCGGGCACGCGTGAGGGGTTGTTCATCACAGCGAGGACGCACTCGTCGAGTGCGACCTGGGCGATGACGGCGGCCGTCGGACGGGCGAGCGGCGACGAGGCGGGGATCCGCTGCTCCCGTTGCCACGATCCGGCGACGTAGCGGGCCGTCCGCGCCCCGCCGATGACGAGGGCGCTCACGGGCACTCGAGCGGCCGCCCGGACGACGCCTCGGGCCGTCCGGGCCGCTTCCTCCCGCAGCCACTCGACGGTCAGTCGGACCTCGTCACCGATCACATGTCAGATGCTAGGGGCTGTCGCGCCGCGGCCCCCGGTCAGATGCGGACGCTCTCCTGCCATCGGTCGAGGAGGCCGGTGTCGCCGAAGGTCTCGAGGCGCGAGGCGGGGACGCGCCCCCAGAGGAAGAGGAAGAGGTCGGACGCACTGCCGCGGGCAGCCACGTCGCCCTTGGCGTGCTGGCGCTCGACCACGAACCGGTCGGGATGGGCCGTGATCTGCCACTCGCCGCCCTCGACGTCGGTGGCGTGGAGGTGGATCGTCTGTCCGGCGCCGCCGAACTGCTCTGCGAGGCCGCGTGCAGGAGCGAACTCGTCGAGGAGCTCGTCGATGCCGTCCGCGCCGACGGCGGGGTCGATGGGAGCCGGCTCGCCGAGGGCGTTCTCGGCGTCCCAGGCGTGAACGGCCAGTTCCTGGGCGGCCCGCCGGAACCAGAAGCCGGCGGTTCCGTCGCGACCCCAGGTCCACACGGGCGTCGCCGGGTCGAGGCCGCTCAGCGTGGCGAGGAGCGGTTCGAACCCGGTGTCGAACCACTCGATCGGTTCACGGTCGCGGTGTTCGGGCTCGCTGAAGTCAGGGCGGCTTCCTCCGGCGATGGCTCGCGTGACGAAGCGGCAGAAGTAGCCGCAGTGCACGACGAGGCGGCGGAGGTCGTAGTCGGGACACGACGGGACGGCGACGGTGAGGTCGCCTCTGGCGACCGCGCGGATGCGTTCGCCGGCGGAGCGGGCGAACGCCAGATGCTCCGCGGGCTCCATCAGACGACGCCGTCGGCTTCGAGCGACGCCAGCTCCTCGTCGCTCAGTCCGAGGAGGTCCGTGAAGACCTCACGGGTG
This sequence comes from Acidimicrobiia bacterium, assembly GCA_035540775.1. Classification (GTDB taxonomy): domain Bacteria; phylum Actinomycetota; class Acidimicrobiia; order IMCC26256; family JACPCJ01; genus DATLFW01. The sequence continues at coordinate 1,012 of DATLFW010000377.1, read as the reverse complement.
TGCTCGCCGAGGCGCGGCGCGCCACTGGGAGGTTCGAGCGTCTCTCCGACGATGCGGGGGTGGGGCGCCTGCTGCCGGACGGTTCCGAGGACGGGATCGTCGACCGGGATCAGGTCGCCCCGGGCCGCGATGTGCGGATCGGCGAAGATGTCGGCGGCGCTGTAGGCGCTGGCCACCGGGACGTCGTGCTCCACACAGGCCGCTTCGAGGTCGGTGGCCGTCATCGCAGCGGCCCATTCGGCGACGATCCCGTTGATCTCGTCGCCGTTCGCTGCCCGGTCGGCGAGCGTCGTGAACTTCGGATCGGTCGTGAGTTCCGGGCGTCCCATCGCCTTGCACAGGCGCGAGAAGTTGGCGTCGGACCCCGCGACGATGCAGACGTACTTCCCGTCGGCGGTGCGGTAGTTGTCGAGTGGCGCCGAGTTGGCGAGGCGATTCCCCTCCCGCTCACGGACGACGCCGAGGGCGTCGTACCCGGCGAGCGTCCACTCGAGGATGCGCAGCACCGAGCCGTAGAGGGAGGCGTCGACGACGGCTCCGGTCCCGCCGCGGGCGTCGCGCTTGTAGAGGGCGGCGAGGGCCGCGTTGGCCGCCAGCGTGCCGGTCAGGTAGTCGGAGACCGTCACGCCCGGCCGCACGGGCGGGCGGTCGGGATACCCGGTGAGGTGGAGCAGTCCCCCGTAGCCGATGCCCATGCGGTCGAGGCCAGGGCGCAGTGCATAGGGACCGTCCTGCCCGAACACCGAGATACGCACCATGACGATGCGGGGGTCGAGGTCGGCCGGGCCGATGTTCCAGCGCTCCATCGTCCCGGGGCGGAAGTTCTCGCACACGACATCGGCCGTTGCGGCGAGTTGCCGGAACAGCTCCTGCCCCCGGGGCTGGCGCAGGTCGAGGGTGACGCTCTTGCGGCCTCGGCCTTCGACGGCCCAGTAGAGGGAGTAGTCGCCATCCGGCCCGCCGAAGGGGCCGATGGTGCGCATGAAGTCGCCGACGCCGGGCTGTTCGATCT
>DATLFW010000376.1:0-2056 GCA_035540775.1 Acidimicrobiia bacterium | reverse complement strand
GGCTCTCGGAGGCGGGGATGCCCTGGGCAACGGTGGTCGACAACGGCGTCATCCCCCGCCGCTACGACACGCTTCCCGATGTCGAACGGCCCCGGGCGTACCACCTCGTCCCGGCCGGCATCTCGAAGGCCGCCGCCATCGCGGCCGACCGTGTGCATCGAGGCCTGGCCGCCGACGAGTGCGCCGTCATCGGCGACGCCCTCTCCGACTTCGAGTGCCGCACCGAGGTCGGGCGCACGTTCATCGTCTGCAACGCCCTCGAGAAGGACCCGCAACTCGCCGACCTGGTGGCCGCCACACCGGGCGTCGAGGTCACCGAGCGCGACCACGGCGAAGGGTTCGCCGACGTGGTGGCGGCGCTCCTCGCCGACCGCGGGTGACCGCTCGCCCCTAGCCCGGCTCCTCGATCGGTTCGGCGCTCGGCGGGGCGTCCCGGCGGGTCCCCCACAGCCGGCGCGGCCACGACGGCTCGACGCCGTCGTCGGGCACGGGCACGTCCTCGACCACACCGACGCCCGGGATCTCGTCGGTCGCCTCGGACGCCTCGTACCACTCCTCGGGCGTCTGACCGAGGACGCGGACCCGCCACAGGTGCCCGAGCACGATCTTCAACACGGCGGTCACCGGGACGGCCACGAGCAGCCCGAAGAACCCGAACAACGATCCGCCGAGCAACAGCGCCACCATCACCACGACCGGGTGCAGCTTCACCGCCCGCTGCATCACGAGCGGGCTGATGAAGTGGTTGTCGATCTGCTGCACCGCGAGGAGCACGAGGGCCGCCCACAATGCCGTGATCGGGTGGCTCGTCGTCAGTGCGATGAGCACGGCCGGGACGCCGCCGACCCAGGGGCCGATGAGCGGGATGAGGTTGAAGAACCCGGCGATCATCCCGATGATCAGCCAGAACGGGAGGTCGATCAGCCACAGCCCGACGCTCGACATCACGCCGACGATGAACGCCACCATGAGTTGCCCGCGGAAGAAGCCGCCGAGCGCGTGGTTGACGCGCCGGGCGACGAGCACCACGTCCTGGCGGGCGCCGTCGGGGATGAGGCCCTCGGCCACTCGCCGGATGTGGGGCAGGTCGACGAGGAGGTAGAAGGCGAGGATCGGCGCCAGGATGAAGATGAGCAGGACCTCGAGCACCTGGAACCCGATCTCCGTCAGGCGGCTCACCGTCTCGCCGACGTCGACCTCGGTGTCCTGCGTGATCCGGTCGACGATCTCCTCCCGCTCGAACTCGAACGGCGTCCCCTGCAGGTCCGCGGCCCGCTCGTCGACCCAGTGCTCGATGTTGGCGCGCACCTGCGGCCACTCGTCGGCGAACTCGCGGGCCTGGTCCTGAATCGCGGGAATGGCGAGGATCACGACGACCGCCACCATGGCGAAGAACACCAGGTAGGAGAAGGCGGCCCCGGCGGCCCTCGGCACCCCCCGCCGCTGGAGCCCCGTGACGAACGGGTTGAGGAGGAACACGATCATCCCGGCGAGGACGAGCGGCGGGAAGATCACCGCCACCTTCGCCCCCACCCATCCGAAGATGGCCAGGGCGAGGGCGAGGCCGACGACCGCCCAGGCGACCTGGCCTGCGCTGCGCACGATGTCGGTGACGGGCGCGCCTCGGCTGGCGGCGAAGTTGGCCGGAGCGGGCGACTTTCCGGGCGGAATCGCCGGTCCGTTGGAGTCCGACGGGTCGGACGAAGACTCGACCACGGGCAAAGGCTAACCCCGCGAGTCGTCACCCCCGCGCCGCTCGGCCTCACGCCGTTCGAGCACTCGGGTGGCGAATTCCGCCGCCGCCTCCTCCACCAGCACGGCCGCCCGCTCCATCGCCTCCGAGGGGTCGAACGCCCGCTCCTCCAGCGAGAACACGTCGGCGCCTCCGGCACGTGCACGCGCCTCGTCGGTGACCGATCCGGCGATCACACCGAGGTGTGCGACTCCGGCCCGCGCCGCTCGCGACAGCACCTCCCCGACGACCTTCCCCTCGAAGCTGGCGGCGTCGAGGCGCCCCTCGCCGGTCACCACCACCGTGGCCGGCGCCAGCGCGTCG
>DATLFW010000375.1:0-6521 GCA_035540775.1 Acidimicrobiia bacterium | reverse complement strand
GCCTCGAGTCCGCAGAGGGCGCCCTGCGCACCGAGGTCTCCTGGCGCCCGGAGGCGTGCGTCAGCGTCGTGCTGGCCGCCGAGGGGTATCCGGCCTCGCCCCGCACCGGCGACCCGATCGAAGGCCTCCACGAGGCGGGATCGATCGACGACGTGATGGTGTTCCACGCCGGCACCCGGGTCGACGGCGACAAGATCGTCACGGCCGGCGGTCGCGTCCTCAACGTGACCGCCCTCGGCGACACCGTCCCCGCCGCCCGTGATCGCGCCTACGAGGCCGTCGGGCTCATTTCGTGGCGCGGCATGCAGCACCGTTCCGACATTGCGATGGGAGTCCGATGATCCCCCGCTACTCGCTGCCGCCGATGGCCGACCTCTTCACCGAGGAGGCGAAGTTCGGCGCCTGGCTGGAGGTCGAGGTGCTGGTGGCGGAGGCGCTGGCCGAACTCGGCACCGTGCCCGAGGCGGACGCCAAGGCGATCCGGGAACGGGCGGGCTTCGACGTGGCCGCCATCCTCGAGCGCGAGAAAGTCACCGACCACGACGTGGCCGCCTTCGTCGACGTCGTGCAGGACCGGGTGGGGATGCCCGAGGGCAAGTGGGTCCACTTCGGCCTCACGTCGTCCGACGTCGTCGACACGGCGCAGGCGCTCGGCCTCACCCGGGCGTGCGATCTCCTGGCGGGGGCGGCGGCCGACCTCGAGGCTGCCATCGCGAAGCGCGCGTACGAGTTCCGCGACACCCCGATGGTCGGGCGGACGCACGGCATCCATGCCGAGCCGACGACGTTCGGCAACAAACTCGCCCTGTGGGCCCTCCAGGTGCGACGGGAGCGGCACCGCATCCAGCGGGCCCGACGGGCCGTCGCCGTGGGCAAACTTTCGGGAGCCGTCGGGACGTACTCCAACATCAATCCGCGCGTGGAGGAGATCGTCTGCGACCGGCTGGGGCTCCGGCCGGTTCCGGCCACCCAAGTGCTGGCACGCGACCGCCATGCCGAGTTCCTCTACGCGTGCGCCTCCGTCGGCGCCACGGTGGAGTCGTTCGCTCTGGAGATCCGCCACCTCCAGCGCACGGAGGTGCGCGAGGCGGAGGAAGGCTTCCGGGAGGGCGCGCAGAAGGGCAGCAGCGCCATGCCCCACAAGCGCAACCCGGTGAAGAGCGAGCAGCTGTGCGGTCTCGCCCGGGTGCTCCGCGGCAACCTCCAAGCCGGGCTGGAGAACGTCGCCCTCTGGCACGAGCGCGACATCTCGCACTCCTCGGTGGAGCGGGTCGTGCTCGCCGACTCCGCCATGCTCGCCTACTACCTGCTCGTGAAGTTCGCCGGGATCATGGGCACGATGCGCGCCGATCCCGACCGGATGCTGGCCAACCTCGAGGCTTCCCACGGGCTCGTGTTCTCGCAGTCCGTCCTCCTCGCCCTCGTCGAGTCGGGCCTGTCGCGAGACGACGCCTACCGGATGGTGCAGCGAAACGCCATGGCGACCTGGGAGTCCGAGCGGCCGTTCGCCGAAGTGCTCGCCGACGACGCCGAGGTCGTGGCGGCCCTCGGCGCCGATCGGCTGGAGGCGTGCTTCGATCTCCGCCGGGCCGTCGCCAACGTGAGCCGCACGTTCGACGCCCTCGATGCCCTCCCCGGCGGACCGGGCGGCCCGCTCGCCGACGACGAGGGCACCGAGGGATGACGGCCGCGAGCCGGACGAGACTGATGAACCGACCATCGACGGAAGGGACGTGATGACCAGCCTGGAACTGCCCCTGCTGAAATCGGGCAAGGTGCGGGAGATCTACGACGTCGACCACGACCGCTTGCTCATCGTGGCGAGCGACCGGATCTCGGCGTTCGACGTGGTGATGGACGAGCCGATCCCCGACAAGGGACGCGTCCTGACCGGCCTCTCGAACCACTGGTTCGAGCGGACCACCGACATCATTCAGAACCACCTCATCTCCGCCGACCCGACCGACTTTCCCGAGACGGCCGGACCGGACGTGGCGGGGAGGGCGATGCTGGTCCGCAAGGCCAATGTCGTCCCCATCGAGTGCGTCGTCCGCGGCTACATGTTCGGATCGGCGTGGAAGGAGTACCGCGAGCAGGGGACGGTCAACGGCGTCCCCATGCCCGCTGGGCTCGAACAGGCACAGGAACTGCCGGAACCGATCTTCACGCCGACGACGAAGGCCGACGAGGGGCACGACCTGCCGCTCACGCCGGAGGAGGCGGTGGAGCTGGTCGGGAAGGAGCGGCACGACCGCCTGCGGGAGGCCTCGATCGCCCTCTACGAGTTCGGCGCCCGTGAAGCGAGCCGCCAGGGGATCATCGTTGCCGACACCAAGTTCGAGTTCGGAGAGGTCGACGGCGAGCTGGTGCTCATCGACGAGCTGCTCACCCCCGACTCGTCGCGCTTCTGGGCGGCCGACGAGTACGCCGTCGGCACCTCGCCGCCGTCGTTCGACAAGCAGTTCGTGCGTGACTACTACGACTCGATCGGATGGGACCACGAGCCGCCGGCCCCGCCGCTTCCCGACGACGTCATCACCGGCACCCGGGCGCGCTATGTCGAGGCCTACGAATGCATCACGGGGTCGAGCTTCGAGGACTGGTTCGGTCCGAACGGGTCGTGACCGGACGGGTGCGCAGCCGAGCCGACCGAGCGCCGTAGGATGCCAGTGATGGCCCGCTTCACCGTCCGGATCGACGTCACGCACAAGCCGGGCATCCTCGACCCGCAAGGGGCGCAGGTGGAGCGGGCGCTGCCGGCGCTCGGTTGGAGCAACGTCAGCCAGGTCGAGGTGGGGAAGAGCATTCACCTCGTCGTCGAGGCCGAGTCGGAAGCGGCGGCTCGAGCGCAGGTCGACGAGATGTGCGCTCGGCTGCTGACCAACCCCGTCCTCGAGGAGTACACGGCAGAGATCGAGCTGGCTCCGGCCGAGGAGGGGGCGGCATGACGGCTCGCGTGGGCATCGTCGTCTTCCCGGGATCCAACTGCGAGATGGACGTCGCCTGGGCCGTTGAGACGCTCGGCGGCGAACCGCAGCTCCTCTTCCACGACGAGGAGAACCTCCGGGGTGTCGACACCGTCGTGCTGCCCGGAGGATTCGCCCACGGCGACTATCTCCGCACCGGCGCCATCGCCCGCTTCTCGCCGGTGATGGACGCGGTGAAGGAGTTCGCGGCGGCCGGCGGTCCGGTCGTCGGTATCTGCAACGGCTTCCAGGTGCTCACGGAAGCCGGGCTGCTGCCGGGCGCGCTCCAGAAGAACGCCGGGCTGCGATTCGTCTGCGACACCGTCGACCTGCGGGTGGAGACGGCCACCACTTCCCTCACCCTCGAAGCCACCGCCGGCGACGTGCTGCGCATCCCCATCAACCACTTCGAGGGCAACTACGTCTGTGACGCCGAGACCCTCGCCCGGCTACGCGGCGACGACCGGATCGTGGTGCGCTACGTCGACAACCCGAACGGCAGTCTCGACGACATCGCCGGGATCTGCAGCGAGGGGCGGAACGTCGTCGGGCTCATGCCGCACCCCGAGCGCGCCTGCGAGCCGGTGCTCGGGTCGGGCGACGGGGCGGTGATGATCCGTTCGCTGCTGGCCGCCGCATCCGACTGGGCGGAGCGGGAGCAGCCGCGGGCCGCCGTGTCGTGACGACGAGCGCTCGCGAGCAACTCGTCGAGGCCCTGCGCACCTACGCCATCCGGGAAGGGGAGTTCACCCTGGCGTCCGGCCGCACGTCGTCGTGGTACCTCGACGGCCGCCAGGTGACCTTCCGGGGTGACCTCCAGCCCGTCATCGGCCGTGCCGTCGTCGACACCCTCGATGCCGCCGGCGTCGGTGACTTCGACGCCGTGGGCGGTCTGACGCTCGGTGCCGATCCCGTCGCCGTGGCGGTGGCGACGGCGAAGGGGATCCGCGCCTTCAGCGTTCGCAAGGAGCCGAAGGGTCACGGCGCGGGTGGACGGATGGCCGGCCCGGTCGAGCCTGGCGACCGCGTCCTCGTGGTCGACGACACCATCACGACGGGCGGATCGCTCATCCAAGCGGTCGAGGCGATCCGCGACTTCGGGTGCGAGATCGTGGCGGCGACGTGCCTGCTGGATCGCGGCGGCGTCGTGGGCAGCCGGCTGGAGACGATGGGGGTGCCATTCCACCCCGTGCTCGGCGCCCCCGACGTCGGCCAGTCGTACGACGGCTGAAGGCGATGCTCCAATGATCGTGTGCGTATGGCGTCCCGCGATGCGCGACGCCATACGCACACACGATTGGTGACGCGCTCGGTCAGGCGGAAGGGTCGAAACTGCGGGAGATCCCGGCCTTGCGGAGCACCTCAGGTGAAACGCCGGCCTCGCGCCAAGCGGCGTACGTAATGCCCTTCCGCTTGCTGTATTCCTTGGCCGCCTTCACGAACTTCGTCTCGACGGCGGAAAGGTCGACTTTCTGTTCCATGCGCTCGAGTTCGTTCTCGAGGTCGATGCGTTCCTGGGCGAGCTGCACCCGATCGAGCGCCTTCGCCGTCTCCAGTCGTTCCCTCACCGTTGCGAGGCGCTTCTTCACCGATTCGGCCGTCCGCTTTCGTCCACGACGCGGGCGGTGCTCTTCGAGCGCTTCGAGGTATTCCCGGACGGCCTGACCGAGCCTCCGTCCTTCGGCGAGCGCCTGCTTGTGCTCGTCACTCATCTTTCGCTTTGCCGTCGGCATTCGGTTTCCCCCCTCTCCGACCGAGGCCTTCTTCCCCGGTCGGCTTCGAGCCATGGCGGCATTTGAGACGGCCTGCATATCACGAATATGGGCAGATTGTCTCGTCGGCGAACGGCGCAACCGACGGGTGTTGGTCGCCCTCGCCGGGAACTCCGAGCACCTCGCCCCGGAATAGGCTGCACCTCGTGACCGCCGACGTACCCCTCCACCGCCAGCTGGGGATGACCGACGAGGAGTTCGACGCCGTCGTCGACCTCCTCGGCCGCCCGCCGACCGACGTCGAGCTCGCCATGTACTCGGTGATGTGGTCGGAGCACTGCTCCTACAAGTCGTCCGTCGTCCACCTCGGCCGGTTCCCGACGGAGGCGCCGTGGGTGCTCGTCGGGCCCGGCGAGGGCGCCGGTGTCATCGACGTCGGCGACGGCCTCGCCGTCGCCGTGCGGATCGAGAGCCACAACCACCCGTCCGCCGTGGAGCCGTACCAGGGTGCCGCCACCGGTGTCGGCGGGATCATCCGCGACATCTTCTCGATGGGCGCTCGCCCGATCGCGCTGATGGACCCGCTCCGCTTCGGCCCCCTCGACGACGCCCGCAACCGGTTCCTGTTCGAGGGTGTGGTGGCGGGAATCTCCGGCTACGGCAACGCCGTCGGCGTGCCGACGGTGGGGGGCGAGGTCGTGTTCGACGAGTGCTACTCCGAGAACCCGCTCGTCAACGTCTTCTGTCTCGGCGTCCTCCCGACCGATCGCCTGGTGCTGGCGAAGGCCGAGGGACCGGGCAATCTCGCCGTACTCCTCGGCGCCAAGACCGGCCGCGACGGGATCGGTGGCGCCAGCGTGCTGGCGTCGGCCGGGTTCGACGAGGGGTCGGAGGAGAAGCGACCGTCCGTCCAGGTCGGCGACCCGTTCGAGGAGAAGAAGCTCATCGAGGCGTGCCTCGAGCTGCTCGACCGAGGCCTGGCCGAGGGCGTGCAGGACCTCGGTGCCGCCGGGCTTTCGTGCGCGGCGTCGGAGACGGCCGCCAGGGGCGGCGTCGGCATGGACGTCGACGTGGCACGGGTACCCCGTCGGGAGCCCGGCATGACCCCGACCGAGGTGATGATCTCCGAGAGCCAGGAGCGGATGCTCGTCATCGTGGCGCCGGAACGGCTCGACGAGGTGGTGGAGCTGTGCGGGCGCTGGGAGATCAGCGCCAGCGTGGTGGGCAAGGTGACCGACACCGGGCGCTTCCGGGTGTTCGAGGGCGTGTTCGACGCCATGGGGGTCGAGGGCGGTAACCCTGCACCCCCGCACGGCGATCGGCCGCCCGACGTGAGTTCCGACCGCGAAGCGGTGGCCGACGTTCCCGCCGGGAGCCTCGGGGAGGGACCCCGCTACCGCCGGCCCCTGGAGGCGCCCCCCGGTCACGGCGACCGCGTCGCCGACGACCCGTGGGCCGCCTTGGCCGACCGGTTCCCCGTCGGTACCGACCTCGGTGCCGAGGTGCTCGCCGTGCTCGGCACGCCGAGCGTCGGCGACAAGTCGTGGGTGTGGCGCCAGTACGACCACCAGCTCTTCCTCAACACCGTGGTCGCGCCGGGTGCCGACGCCGCCGTGCTGCGCCTGCGCGATCCGGAGCGGCGCCGCGACACCGGCCGCGGGCTGGCGCTGTCGACCGACGGCAAGGCCAGGTTCTGCCGGCTCGACCCGCGCACGGGCGGGCGACTCGTGGTCATGGAGGCGGCGCGCAACGTCGCCTGCGCGGGAGGCGATGCCAAGGCGCTCGTGAACTGCCTCAACTTCGGCAACCCCGAGCACCCCGAGGTGATGTGGCAGTTCTCGGA
>DATLFW010000374.1:0-3306 GCA_035540775.1 Acidimicrobiia bacterium | reverse complement strand
CCTCACCACCGCAGCGACCGACTCGGCCAGCGCCAAGGCGGTCGTCGGGAAGCGAACGCTGATCGTGGAGCCCACGAAGCTCGCCAACGACGCCACCGTCTGAGGTCGTCGTGCCCGGCTCGGGACGGATGTCCCGCGCCGCGCCATCGCTTCGCCCCTGACGTCGGCGACCCCCCTCGTCGCATGCTGAGCCGGTACCGGACCGGCGTGACGCACGAGGGGGGTCCGCCATGGCCGAGCCGATCGTCGAAGCCGTCGACCTGACCAAGGTCTACGACACCGGGGCCGTGACCGTCCCCGCGCTGACGAAGGTCGATCTCACGGTCGTCCGCGGCGAGGTGGTCGCCGTCATGGGACCGAGCGGCTGCGGCAAGACGACGCTGCTGAACTGCCTCTCGGGGCTCGACTCCATCAGCGACGGCGATGTGCGCATCGACGGCGTGTCGCTCGCCAGCATGTCCGACCGGGAGCGCACGTCGTATCGCGGTCGGCGCATGGGCTTCGTCTTCCAGTTCTACAACCTGCTTCCCGTCTTGACTGCGGTGGAGAACGTCGAGCTGCCGCTGCTCGTCGCACGTGTGGCGGCCGGTGAAGCCCGCCGTCGTGCCCTCGACGCCCTCGCCATGGTCGGGCTGAGCGGCCGGGCGGATCACGTGCCCGATCAACTCTCGGGCGGCGAGCGCCAGCGCGTCACGATCGCCCGATCGCTCGTCAACGAACCGGCGATCGTGTGGGCCGACGAGCCGACCGGCGATCTCGACAGTGAGATGGCTCAGGAGATCGTCGACCTCATGCGCCGGCTCAACCAGGAACAGGGGTTGACGTTCGTCATCGTCACCCACGACATCGCAGTCGGCCGCCGCGCCGACCGCATCATCCGCATGCTCGACGGCCGCGTCGTCGAGGAGGAGCGACCGGAGGTGACCGATGCACGCACGGGTCACGCAGCTTGAGATCGCCCTCCCTCTCGCTCGAGTCGGCGGGGGCTGACCCGTGGACCGGCTCCTCGGGATCCCCGTCGAGGCGCTGTCACTGAGCCTGCTCGTCATGGTGGCGGCGGCCTTCGGCCTCATCGCCGTGCTCGCCGTCCGCAATCGCGTCTTCTTCCGGCTCGGGACGCGCAACGTGAGGAGGCGCAAGGGGCGCAGCGCCCTCATCGTCGGCGGCCTCATGCTCGCCACGGCGATCATCTCGTCGGCCCTCACGACCGGCGACACCATGGGTTACACCATCCGCTCGTCGGTGCTCCGGGCCCTCGGGCCCACCGACGTTCGCGTGTCGGTCGCGGGTGCCGACCTCGACCCCGCCCTCGACGTCTCGGGACGGATGCCCACCCCTGCCTTCGACGAAGACGTCGCCGCTCAGGTCGTCGATGCGGCCTTGGCGTTGCCCGCCGTCGACGGCGCCGCCGCCGCCATCGTCGACAACGCCGGGGCCCAGAACCTGAACCGCCGCCTGACCGAACCGCGCGTCACCGTGTACGGCGCCGACGCCAGCCGGTCGCCGGAGTTCGGCACTGTCGTCGGTTCCGACGGCACCGAAAAGACGCTATCGGACCTGATCCCGAAGCGGGTGTACGCGAACCGCCAGGCCGCCGACGACCTCGGAGCGCGGCCCGGAGACGTGATCGCCCTCTTCGCCGGATCGTCCTCGACGCCGGTGACGGTCGACGACGTCGTGGAGTTCCGCGGCGCGGGCGAGGACGGACCGGCCGTCCTCATGCCTCTCGACGCCGCCCAGCAGATCCTCGGCCTCGACGGCCAGGTGCACCACGTGCTCGTCTCCAACGCCGGCGACGAGGAGAGCGGCGCCACCCGCACCGACGAGGTGATGGCCGATCTCGCTCCCGCCGTCGCGCCACTCGGACTGGAGGTCGACCCCGTGAAGCAGGACGGGCTCGACGTGGCGGAGGAGCAGGGGAACGCCTTCATGAGCCTGTTCTCGATCTTCGGCACCTTCTCCATCGCGGCAGGCATCCTGTTGATCTTCCTCATCTTCGTGATGCTCTCGGCAGAGCGGCGGGGCGAGATGGGGATCGCGCGTGCGGTCGGCACCCAGCGCGGACACCTCGTGCAGATGTTCGTGTTCGAGGGCGCCGTCTACGACGTGCTGGCAGCCGCGGTGGGATCGCTCCTCGGCCTCGGCATCGCCGCCGTGATGGTCGAGGTGGTGGGCAGCGCCTTCTCGACAGAGGGCGTCGCGATCGAACACCACGTCCGCCTCCAGAGTCTGGCGGCGGCCTACGGGATCGGCGTCGTCCTCACCCTCGTGGTCGTTGCGTTCTCGGCGTGGCGGGTGAGTGTCCTCGACATCGTCAGCGCCATCCGGAACCTCCCCACGCCGATCGTGCGGAAGGCACGGCGGTCGCACTGGCTCCGAGGCGCGGCGGGCGTCGCGCTCGGCGGAACGATGGCAGCGGCCGGAGCGGGCGCCGGGCAGGGAACGCCGTTCCTGCTCGGCGCCTCGATCGTCCTCGTGAGCCTGGTCCCGATCGCCCGTGCCCTCGGCATCGGTGATCGGACGGCCTACACCATGGCGGGCGTTCTCTTGGTGGCGTGGTGGCTGCTTCCGATGCGCCTCGTCGAATCGGTCGTCGGCGACCTCTCGAGCGACTTCAGCATCTGGATCGTGGCCGGCCTCATGGTCGTCCTCGGGGCGACGTGGACGCTGATGTACAACGCCGACCTCGTGCTCGCAGGCGTCACCCGTGTGGCCGGCCGGTTCCGGCCCGTGGCCCCCATCGCCCGTATGGCCGTCGCCTACCCACTCCGCAGCCGGCTGCGGACGGCGATGACGCTCGCCATGTTCATGCTCGTCGTCTACACGCTCGTCACCGGGACGGCGATCTCGGGATCCTTCATCTCGTCGTTCGACGACGAGGAGGCGTTCGGCGGCGGCTTCGACGTCCGCGCCGTCGCCGCTCCGGTCGCACCGATCCCCGATCCCGAAGCCGCCTTCGAGCGCGTGCTTCCCGACGGGAGCGTCGAAGCCGTCGGGAGCCAGTCCCTCGTTCCGACCGAGGTGCGGCAGGCCGGCGCCGGGCAGGAGTTCGCCGACTACCCCCTTCGCGGGCTCGACGAAGGGTTCCTCACGGCGACGACCTTCGACCTCGGGGCACGCGCCCGCGGGTTCGAGTCGGACGAGGCGGTATGGGAAGCGGTGGCGGGCGAGCCCCGCCTCGCCGTCGTCGACAGCTTCGTCGTGCCCCGGCGGGACAACTTCAACTTCGGCGCCGTGACCGACCTCAAACTCGAGGGCTTCGTCTACGAGGACCGGGTGTTCGACCCCGTCGATCTCGAGATCCAC
>DATLFW010000373.1:0-2240 GCA_035540775.1 Acidimicrobiia bacterium | reverse complement strand
GCTCCGGTCGACCACCTCGACGAGGCGGCCGGCGGGCTGGGAGGGGTGGGGCTGGCGACCCTGCTCTGGACGCTCGCCCTTCTGGCGGTGGGTGGCGGCTGGTGGTGGTCGTTCCGCCATCACCCGCGCTGGTACACCTGGGTCTGGGGCGCCCTGCCGTTCCTCTTCGTCTCGTTCTTCTTCTTCGGCGAGGTGGAGCGACTGCTGCCGGGCGGCTACTGACGCCGTCCCGGGGAAGGGCGCAGAGGCCCTAACCTCGGCATCATGGCCGACCCGCGAGAAGAGATCACCGCTTCCCTGAAGGAACTGAGCGACGCGGACCGGGCCTACCGGGCGGCCTTCCGAACGCTCACGAGCGCAGCCGGCGTGACGCCGTCGTCGTTCGCAGCCCTGCGGCGTTCGATCGACCGACTCGATGCGGCGGCTCGTCGCCTCGAACGCACCCCGAACGCCTAGCTGCGTCGGGCCCGCGAGGGTCGGCCGATCGCTATCGACCCCGGAAGACCGGAGCGCGTTTCTCGGCGAACGCTGCGACGCCCTCTCGCAGGTCGTCGCTGCGCACCGCCCGCTCGACCAGGTCGGCGATCTCCGCTTCGGCGTCGTCGTCGAGGCCGCCGCTGCGAGCGACGAGATTGAGGGCGCGCTTGTGACCCCGGACGGAGAGTGGCGCCAGAGCGGCGACCTCGTCCGCCCAGGCCACGGCGTCGGCGAGGGCGTCGTCGACGACCCGGTGGACGAGGCCCATGGCCAGCGCTTCCGCGGCGTCGAAACGCCGGCCCGTGAGGAGCATCTCCTGGGCCGCCGCCAGACCGACGAGCCGGGCGATGCGTTCCGTGCTCCCGGCGCTGATCATGATGCCGAGGCGGGCGGCGGGGACGCCGAAGACGGCGTCGCGGGCGGCGACCCGGAGGTCGCAGACCGATGCCAATTGCGTGCCGGCGCCGAGGGCGGGGCCGTTGACGGCGGCGAGGACGGGTGCGGGGTGGTCGACCACCGCTTCGAGGAGCACCTGGAGGACGGTGTGGAACGGGTCGCCCGAGTCCGCCGCGTCATGGCCGTCCTCGAACCGTGTCCCGAGGTCGGCCCCGGCGCAGAACGCGGAGCCGGCGCCGGTGATCACGACGGCCCGCACATCGACGTGCTCTTGGAGGAGGGCCCGCAGGGTCTCGCAATGCTCGGCGTCGAGCGCGTTGCGCCGCTCGGGACGGTTGATGGTGGCGAGGGCGATCTCGCCCTTCGTCTCCCAGTCGATCATGAACGGTGCCGTCGCCCGGCTACGCGTCGTCGATGACGGCGATGAGGTCGCCCTCTTGGACCTGGTCCTCGGGGGCCACGTGCAGCTCACGGACGGTGCCGGCGACGGGGGCCGCGACGGGGATCTCCATCTTCATGGACTCGAGGATGACGACGTCGTCACCCTCGGCGATCATCTGCCCCACCTCGACGGTCACCTGCCAGACGTTGGCGGCGATCTCGGCTCTGACCTCGTGAAGTGCCATGGCGGCGCAGCCTATCCGAGGGTTCCGCTCAGACCGGGAGGACGCCGTGCTTGCGCCACGGGCGGTCGACCACCTTGTTCTGGGCGATCTCCAGCCCGTTCCAGATGGCCTGGCGCGTCTCGGCGGGGTCGATGACGTCGTCGATGCGGGCATGCCCGGCGGCGATGTAGGGGTCGATGGTCGACCGGATCTCCTCGGCGAGTTCGAGGCGGCGCTGGGTGCGTTCCTCCTCGTCCTCGATGGCGTCGAGTTCCTTGCGGTAGATGATGTTCACGGCGCCGTCGGGGCCCATCACCGAGATCTCCGCCGTCGGCCACGTGACGATGTAGTCGGCCTCGTAGGCGAAGCCGTTCATCACGAAGTAGCCGGCGCCGTAGCTCTTGCGCAGCACCACGCTGATCTTCGGCACCGTCGCCTCGGAGACGGCGAAGAGCATCTTGGCGCCGTGGCGGATGATCCCCTGCTTCTCCACGGCCGAGCCGACGATGAAGCCCGGGACGTCGTGCAGGAACACGAGGGGGATGTTGAAGGCGTCGCAGAGCCAGACGAAGCGAGCGACCTTGTCGGCGGCGTTCACGTCGAGGGCGCCGCCGAGCACCATCGGCTGGTTGCCGACGACGCCGATCGGCCGGCCGCCGACCCGAGCGAACGTGGTGACGACGTTCTTGGCCCACTCCGGCTTCATCGGGAAGATCTCGCCGTGGTCAGCGATGGCCCGGACGACCTTGTACATGTCGTAGG
>DATLFW010000372.1:0-18791 GCA_035540775.1 Acidimicrobiia bacterium | reverse complement strand
GCAGCGAAGTCGGGCACGAACCGCTTTTGGACGAACACGATCGTCGTCGGCGCCGATGTGTCGGCCGACCCCTCGTCGGCCCCGTCGCCCGAGGCACCACTCCCCGAGGAGCAGGCGCCGGTCAGGAAGAGGACCGCCAGCGCGCTCGCGCACCAGCGCCACGAACGCGTGTGCCGCACCACGATCGTCACACCGTCATTGTCGCCCAGCGACCGGCGAAGCCGGTGGACGCGTGTGGTCAGCCCTGCTGGAGCACGAGTGACGCCGGCGACGAGGCGTCGGCCTCGGCTTCCGCCTCGACCGCGCCTGCACCGCCGGCCGCGTCGGAGGCATCGACGGATTCGTGGACCGTGGAGAGATCGTCGGCTGCCGACTCGGCCGTGCCTTCACCCTTGCGGCGGCGCACGTCGCCTTGGCGGGCGGCCTTCGGCGTCGACGCGTAGCGGCTGATGATCTGATCGAAGATGCCGATTCCGAACCACGCCATGCCGAAGCCGAGGACGTAGCGGAGCGCACCGTCGACGAAGTCCATGGTGCCGTCCAGCGTCGCCCGGAGGGCGGGAAGCCACAACACGAGCGAGCTGACGAGGACGAGGGCCCAACGGATGTCTGTCGTCATTCCTCTTCCGCCTTTTCCGTTTGGTGCCTCCGCTCCGCCTCGAACACCTCGTGGCGGATGCGGTCGGCGTCGTGAGACGAGACGTCGACGAACCGGACGGCAATCTCCCGCCCGGCCGCCCGGCTCTGCGCTCGGACGACGACGGCGGAAAGCGCGAGCAGACCCCCGTCGTCGAAGGTGATCCGGGTGGTCACCGTTTCGCCGGGCTGGAACACGGGAGTCCCCCATTCCACTGCGCACCGCAGGCCCCCCTCGCCGAGGTCGACGACGGACCCGCCGGCGCTCGCCTGCCCGCCCTCGAGGACGGCCGGGGCATGGAAGGCCGCTCGGGCGAATGCCCGGCGCTGGAGGCGCACGACGGCGCCCGTCGGTCGCAACCACCACCGCGGGACCGAGTCCCCGAGGATGCTCACGACCGATGTGGGGACCTCGTTCCATCCGATCGGTGTCGCCCAACCGACGGTCACCAAGGTCCCCTCGGACGGCACGTCGACCGCCGGGTGCTCGTCGTCGGCCGTCACCATGGGATGGGTCACGACCACGTCGTCCCCGAGCCGTTCGTCGACCGTCGAGGGAACGTCGTGGTCCCAATGGTCGAGGTGAAGCCGGATCCGCTGCCCCGGCTCGGGAAGGAGAGCATCGGTCACGCCGCCGAGGCCGTCGACACTCGCTCGGCGAGGATGAGGGCCCACAGCGCCGCGCTCGCCCACCGTTCGTCGACGACGGCGACCGGGATCCCGAGCGCCAGCACCGACGCCGGGCTCACCGTCTCCTCGACATGGTCGATCGCCAGGGCGTCGATGCCGCCGAGGGCGTCGGCCCAGGTCCCGATGTCCTCGACCTTCCGGCGAGCGTCAGCCGTTCCCCAGACCGCCTGCGGCTGGACGGCGTCGATGATGCGCCGGGCCCACGCCGTGTCGGTACTCCCCGGCGCCACCGGCACCGCCACGACCTTCGACGTCCCGAATGCCCGCCAGTGCCGAGCCTGCTCGGAGGCGGCCGCCGCACTGTGAAGCGCCAAGGACGCACGCTGGCGACCGGCGGGCCTCCGGGACGCCACGACGATGTCGTCGGGGTCGAGCCCCAGTTCCTCCGAGATGGTCCGGGCCAGTTCGAGCGCGGACTCGCGCTCGCCGGTCACACAGGTGACCGCACCGGGGTGGGCCGGGAGCGTGGGAATGGCCGGGAGCCGGCGCAGTTCCCGGAGGAGCGCCGGGACGAGGTCGTCGATCGACGCCGTCGCCGGCACGAGCGATCCCGGTAGCCCGAGCCGCACCAGGGCGCCGGGGATCTCGGGGAGGGCAAGCGCCGTCTCCGGCCGCTTCAGTGCCGCTTCGAGGGCGAGATCGGGAACGAGACGTAGGCGCGGGATTGGCGTGGCCGGCACCTCCGCGCAGGTGCCGGCCGACGCCAGATCCCCTTCCCCGGTGGTGAGATCGATGGTGGCGAGATGTCCGTGGATCGACTCGGCCGCGTCATCGGCGGCGGCGTCGTCGGCCCCGCCGCCGAAGGAGATGGCGGGGACAAGGCCGGCTCCCGCCGGCAGCGCGTCGACGGCCGGCATCCACGGAAGCCCTTCGTCGGTGATCTCGTCGGTGATCTCGTCGACGGCGTCGGGGGCGAGGGGCGTGGTCTCGACCGTCGCCTCGGCCGTGGGGGCCCCGACGTGCAGGGGCAGCCAGGGCGCGGGGGCAGCCGTCGCCTCGCCATCCCGCGTCGCAGGCGTCTCGGCCTGAGCCGGCTGCACCGGCTGGCCGGACCCATCGAGGAGGCCCGCTTCGCTCGCGATCCGGCGCATGACGGCGGCGAAGGCCGGTTCCTCCGTAGAGGGCCGATATGCAGCCGCGGCGGCGTGGTCGACGATCGAAGGCACGTCCGCCCGCTCCTCCTCGCTGACCTTGTCGACGAGATCGAGGATCGAGGTGATCCGCGCCTGATGGACCGACGCTGCCGTGGCCGCTTCCGACGCGTTTCGAGCGGCCCGCTCGACGCCGTCGCGAGGCTCGGGCTCGCCCGTCGGGACCTCGACCTTCAGCTCGTAGCGCTCGCGAGTGAAGAACCCTGCGATCCCTCCGGTGCGGATCTTCTCGGCGTTGACGATCCGCGCCTCGGCGCCCAGGTCCTGACGGACCTTGGCCAGCGCCTCCTCGACGGTCGCCGCCTCATACGTGCGCAGCGTCGGCAACGGTCACCACCCCCACGGTTTCGACCCGCAGCTGGGATCCCAGCTCGGTGTACGACAGGACGGGTACGCGCGGCACGACGGTCCGCACGAGACGGCGCAGCGCCGGACGGAGCGGCGCCGAACACAAGAGGACGGGCTGGATGCCGGCCTGCTCGGCCTGCTCCACCCGGCGCGTGATGTCGATGCTGAGTCGCTCCAGGAGTTCGGGCTCGAGGGCGAGGAAACTTCCGCCCTCCCCGGTTCGGAGCGTCTCGGCGAGACCGTGCTCGATGAGCGGGTCGAGCGTGATGCAGGGCAGCCGGCCGTCCTGGGCGTACGCCGACGAGATGGCCGGACCGAGGGCAAGGCGGGCGGCCTCCACGAGCAGTTCCCGGTCCTTGCTCACCCGGGCCCGCTCCGAGACGACCTCGAAGATGCGGACCAGGTCTCGAATGGACACCTGCTCGTCGAGGAGACCCTGGAGCACGCCCTGCACCTCGCCGAGGGAGAGCTGTGAGGTGAGTTCGTCGACGACGGCGGGATGCTGGGCCTTCACCACGTCGACCAGCGACTGGAGGTCCTGGCGGCCGAGCAGCGCCGAGGCGCTCGAGCGCACGACTTCGGCGAGGTGCGTGATGATGACGGCGGAGCGATCGACGACCGTGGCACCCGCCAGTTCCGCCTGCTGGCGGAGTTCGAGGGGCACCCAGCGGGCAGGAAGACCGAAGACGGGTTCCACCGTCGGGGTTCCGGGAAGGGCGGCCAAGTCGTCGCCGATGGCGAGCACCATGCCTCGGGGTGCCTGTCCCCTGCCCATCTCCACGCCGTGAACCTTGATCGTGTAGGTCTGGGCCGGCAGTTCCAAGTTGTCACGGGTCCGCACGAGCGGGATGACCAGACCAAGTTCGAGCGCCAATTTCTTGCGAAGCGCCCGCACCCGCTCGAGGAGATCGCCGCCGACGGCGGTGTCGACGAGGTCGATCAGGTCGAAGGAGATCTCGAGTTCGAGGGGCTCGACGAGCATCTCGTTCGCGATCGCTTCCGGCGAGTCAGGCGCCGGGCCCATCTCGGCCATCGCCTCCTCGGCTTCCGCCTTGTCGCCGGCGACCAGATCCTCGGGCAGGGGGGTCCGGCGGGCGATCAGGAAGACGGTTGCGCCGACGAGGAGGAAAGGAACCTTCGGGAGGCCCGGCACGAGCGCCAGGAGGGCGGCGGCCGCACCGCCCGTCTGGAGGGCACCGCGCTGGCGGGCGAACTGCGAGAGCAGGTCGGAACCCATGTCGCCCTCGGTGGCGGCCCTCGTGATGATGATGCCGGTCGAGATCGAGATGAGCAGGGCCGGGATCTGGTTGACGAGCCCGTCGCCGACCGTCAGGAGGCTGAACTTCGACATCGCCTCCGTGATCGGCAGGCCCTGCTGCACGACGCCGACGACGAACCCGCCGATCAGGTTGATGAGCGTGATGATGATGCCGGCGACGGCGTCGCCCTTGACGAACTTCGACGCGCCGTCCATCGCCCCGTAGAAGTCGGCCTCGGCGGAGATGTCCGCCCGGCGCGCCCGGGCGGTGGCTTCGTCGATGAGCCCCGAGTTGAGGTCGGCGTCGATCGCCATCTGCTTGCCCGGCATGGCGTCGAGAGTGAACCGGGCGGCGACCTCGGCGACGCGGCCGGCACCACTCGTGATCACCATGAACTGGATCACGATCAGGATCGTGAAGATGACCAGACCGACGACGAGCGAGCCACCGATCACGAAGTCGCCGAAGCTCTCGATCACCTTGCCGGCGAAGCCGTCCAGCAGGATCAGCCGGGTCGAGCTGACGTTGAGGGCGAGCCGGAACATGGTCGCCACGAGGAGGAGCGACGGGAAGATGGCGAACTCGAGCGGGCGGCGCACCTGCATCGAGATCAGCAGGATCAGGATGCCACCGGTGATGTTGACGACCAGCAGAAGGTCGAGGAGGAAGGTCGGCAGCGGCACCACCATCATCACGGCGATGCACACCACTGCGGCAGGGATGCCGACCTGACCGATGCGGTTCGAGCCCACGGGACCTCTCGTCTACTGCCGACCGTCCCTGGCCCGCGCGGAGAGCCGTCCTGGCTCAGAGCCTTCGATCGGCAGTTCCCGCGGAAAGTTGAGGATTTCTTGCGCGCTGCGTGGTCACGCGCCGGCGAAAGCGGTCCCGTGTCACCGCGACATCAACTTGCGCGCAGATATCGGCGAAGGGCGTCGCGGATCACCTCGGAATTGGTCCGCCCTTCCTGCCTGGCTCGCCGGTCGAGTGCCTCGGTGAGCTCAGGGTCGAGGCGGACCGACTCGACTGACGCGGGGCCCGAACCCATCGCAGGTCGGCCACCCCGTCGCCGCACGATTTCATCGACGTCGAAGCCCTCCTCAGCCCGCTCGGACACCTTCTCGACCATCTCGTCCGTGATGACGGCTCCGCTCCGCGTCTTGCCGTGCGTTTCGCGCTTTTCCTTCGTCATGGTGTCTCTCCCGGCAGCAATGCCTGGTACTTCGCTCTCATCGGCATGGCATGGATGACAAGCAACGAGCCGTCGTCACGGATGAGCGCGACCGCCTCGAGAGGCGCACCGTTGCGGGATGGCCCGAGAAAGAGGCAGGCGTCGTCGTCAAGCTCCTCGATCACCATGGCGTGCTCAACAGCGTGTCGGATGTCGCGCTCGTCGACACCGTGCTTGCGAGCCGACCCGTGAACGTCCACACTTGGGTATTGTAATACGAAACCCTCTCTCCACTCAAGCAAGGGCGGCGCCTGGAGGACAGGCCCGAGCGCGTCATTTCGCATGCAGGCGACCCGTCGGTTGGCAGGGTGCCCGTTGCGTGCATTGCATTCCGGTGAGAATTCCGTCCGCAGTCCGACCTGCCCAGGCACCATGTTGAGAGAAGGCGCATTAGACGTGCGACCGGCGCGGCACCGGTGAATGGCTAGATCACGTCACGGTCACGCTCTGACCAGTCGCCTGAAGGTCGTTGACGAACAGTCTCAACAGGTCGCCCTTGTCCAGCTTCTTGTTCTTGAGCCCCAGGTCTTTCCTCAACGCGAGAAACAGCTCCTCAAGCCGAAAGAGGTTCTCGTGGGAAGCGCGACCGTCAGAACCTTCTTCCCAATTCGCATAGCGAAACTCGACCCATGTCTTGACGACCTCATCCGACCCCCACACGAGGATCTCTTCAGTAAAGCTGCCAATAATCTCTACGATTTTCTTCTCGTCCATAGGCCGACGGTCCGACGGGTGCCTGGTTGCACCCATCTCGCTGAGGAGGCTCTTCACGAATGATTCGTAGACCGGTATGCGTTTTTCTTGCTGAGCCCGCTCCGCTGCCGGTGCCGCTCGAACCGTCGGTTGAGAACGGCCCCTGCCACTGCCACAACTACCGCAGCAAACGCGGTGACGATCGCCACCGCGATTTCGGACTCCAAAGACTGAAAGGTCCTTACCGTCGACCGCGTGAGCAGGACGATCCCTGCCATGCCGACGGCAACGAGGATCAGACTCAGCGTGATCTGCCACCAGCGAGGACCGGAAGACCCTTCAAAATCCGCCATTCGGGTCACCTACTGAAGTCATCCGACATTCTCGCTTGGGAACCCGCTGACCATGTCGGGCGGCAACGGCAACCGTGGAGAACTCATTCGCCCAGTCGCTGCTCTCAGCGTCTCGAGCAGGTGTGGACGGGGCCGAATGTAGTCTCAATTGTCAACGGCCAGCCGACATGGAGTCCTTCATGTCAAGGCCCTGCACGTGGACTTGGTTTGCCGCAGTCGACGCGGCGCTAGGGCCAAGAACGCGCCTAGGCGGGGACGAGGGCGTCGGAGCCGAGCATGGAGCGGCTCACGGCGTGGAAGCCCCGGGCCATCCCCTTCGCCCGCAGGGCGAAGATGAAGGCGAGGAGGCGGGCCACGGCGTCGTAGAGGTCGGCCGGGATCTCCGTCCCGAGGTCGCACGCCCGGAACAGCGTCCGGGCCAGCGGCACGTCCTGGACGACGGGCACGCCGTGCGACTCTGCCTCCTCCCTGATGCGGGCGGCGACGTGGCCCGCCCCCTTCGCGACCACGCGGGGGGCGCCCCGCTCCGGGTCGTACTTCAACGCGACGGCGAAATGCGTCGGGTTCACGACCACGACGTCGGCACCGCCGACCTGCCCGATCATGCGGTTCCGTGTCATCGTCAACTGCTTCGACCGGATCGCTCCCCGCATCTGCGGGTCGCCTTCCGACTGTCGGTGTTCGTCCTTGACTTCCTGCTTCGTCATCCGCATGTCGCCGTTGATGCGGCGACGCTGGAACAGGTAGTCGACGAGGGCGATGACAAGGCCGAGCATCACGATGCCTCGGACCATCTTCACGATCTCGGAGCCGAGGATGGCCATGGCGGCCTCGATCGAGAGGGCCCCCGCACCGGCGATCCGCTCGCTCGACGCCTGGAGCGCGCGGACCGCCATACCGGTCAGAATCACCAGCTTCACGACCTGCTTGGCGGCCTCGAACGCCGTCGTCGCCGAGAACAGCCGCTTGAACCCGGTCACGGGATTCAATCGCTTGAGATCGGGCTTCAGTCGCACACTGGCGGCCGAGAACCCGACCTGCCCCATCGTCAAGACGGTCGAGATCGCCAGCATGGTGAGTACGAGCGGGGCAGCCGTGACCACCGCCGACCATGCCCCCTCACGGGCGATCGCCATGGCGCCCTCGAGCGAGGGCCGGGCGATCCCGAGCTGCACTTCCCGCCACAGGTCCTCCATGCGGTCCCGGCCCAGGTCGATGACCATCGGCACGACCGAGATGGCGAGCAGCATCGATCCCCAGGCGGCGACCTCCGGTGACCGGGGGATCTGCCCCTTCCGACGAGCGTCGCGTCGCCGCTTCGGCGTCGGTTGTTCCGTCTTGTTGCTGCGGTCCGCCATCACCCGCCCCCGGTCGTCAGCTCGACGACACGCGACCCGGCCCGAACGCCGTTCTCGATGAGCGAGGTGACGCCACCGGGAAGGAGCGGCAGGGCGAGGCCGGCGAGCGAGAGCGTGAGGAGGATCTTGAACGGCAGGCCCAGGAGGAAGACGTTCATCTGCGGCGCCGACCGGGCGAGGAGACCGAGGGCCACCTCGGCGAGGAACAACGCCGCCAGGAGGGGGGCGGCGATCTCGATGGCGGCGACCATGAACGTCGTGAGGCCGCCGATCAGGAGTTCCGCGAGCCCGTCCCCGCTCGGGAACGTCACCGACACGACGTCGAACGACCGCATGAACCCCTTCACGACGAGGAGGTGACCGTCGAGCGCGAACAGCAGTGTGACTGCCATCAGCTGGTAGAAGCGGCCGAACGGCGCCGCCTGCTGGCCCGAAATCGGGTCGAGAATCTGGGCGATGGAGAAGCCCGCCATCATGTCGATGAACTCGCCCGCTGCCTGGGCCGCGTTGAAGAGCAAGGCCGTCATGAACCCGAGGGTCACCCCGACGACGACCTGGAGGACGATTGCGCCCACGAGGGGCGCCACCTCCATCGGCGGCGCGGCGTCCTGCATCACCGGTGCGACCGGGAGAGCGATGGCGGCGGCCAGGCCGATCTTGACCTGAGCCGGGATGCCCCGTGTAGCGAACGGCGGCACGATCAACAGCCACGCGGCGGCGCGCACCGACGCCAGCACGAACCCGACGACGAGACCCGGCGGGGCCTCGATGATCACGCCGCGACCCCCACCGTCCGGGCGCCTGTCAACCGCCCGACCCGACCAACTGGGGGACGAGCGAGAACATCTGATGGGTGAACACGACGAGTTCCTGGAGCATCCATCGACCCGTGATCAGCACCACGATGCCGACCCCCGCGATCTTCGGCACGAACGTGAGGGTGAACTCCTGCACCTGCGTCACGGTCTGGATGAGGGATACGCCGACGCCGATGGCCAGGGACACGGCCAGGATCGGCGTGGCCAGCTTGGCGGTGATGATCATTGTGCGCAGTGCGATCTCGAGCACGGCGGTGTCGGTCACGATTCCTCCGGACGTCAGGTGAAGCTCGACAGGAGCGAACGGACGACGAGCGCCCATCCATCCACCATCACGAAGAGCAGAAGCTTGAACGGCAGTGAGATCAGGATCGGCGGGAGCATCATCATCCCCATCGACATCAGCGACGAGGCGATGACGAGGTCGATGACGAGGAACGGAATGAAGACGATGAACCCGATGATGAACGCCGTCTTCAGCTCCGAAAGGATGAAGGCCGGCACGAGCGCCGTCATGCTCACGTCGTCGGGGTTCGCGGGCTTCGCCTCACCGGCTGCCTTGACGAACAGCGCCAACTCGCCGGGGCGGGTCTGGTCGATCATGAACTCGCGAAGCGGCTCGATCCCCGCGTCGTAGGCCTGCTGCTGGTTCAGCTCCCCGTTCAGATAGGGCTGCAGGCCCTTTTCGTTCATCTCCTTCAGCGTGGGGCCCATCACGAAGAGGCTGAGGAACAGGGCGAGCCCGACGACGACCTGGTTCGGCGGGATCGCCTGGACGCCGAGGGCGTTTCGGGTGAGCGAAAGCACCACGACGATGCGCGTGAAGCTCGTCAGCATGATGAGCAGCGCCGGGGCCACGGCGAGGAGCGTCAGCAGCAGGAAGATGACGACGCTGTTCGACGGCTTCTGCTCGTCGCCACCGAGGTCGAGCGTGATCCCGGGCGGGGGTTCGGGCGTCGTCTGGGCCAGCACCACCGACTCGACGCGGGCGGAGCCACCGGCCGCGCCGACGGCGTCGACGGGGGCAGCGCCGGCAGGGCGCGCGGCGACCAGGAGACCCCAGGTCATGAGAACGGCGACGATCACCGCTCGGAGCGCTCGAATGCGCACAGAAGGGCCCCTCGGGGGCGCGAGTCAGGACCGGCGAACGGTCCGTTCCCGCAGCCTCTCCACCACGTCCCTCCATGCCTGACTGGGGGTGACGCCTGCCGGCGCGCCCCCGGGGTACGGCGTCCAGTCCGTCCCCTGGTCTTCCAGCACCACCGAGTCGGTCTCGGTGATGAGGTTCACCTGCTGGTCGGTCACGCCGACGAGCAGTTCCGATGCCCCCACCCGCACGAGGGCGATCGAGGCGTTGCGGCCCAACTGCTGGCGGGCCACCACCTCGATGAGTTGCCCCGGACGCTTCCTGCGCCCGGTTCCCGGCACCATCCGCTTCCGCATGACCTTCGCGAGCAGCGCCATCAGCACCAGCACGACGGCCAGGCTGATGACGAGGCGCCCGAAGAGGCTGAGAAGCGAGACGTCTTCCATGTGGCGCTAGGCGCGAGCCGTGTCGCCGAGGCCGACGATCTCCGAGATGCGGATGCCGAACTCCTCGTCGATGACGACGACCTCGCCCCGAGCGACGAGCGTGCCGTTGACGAGCACGTCGACCGGGCTTCCGGCCGCCCGGTCGAGCTCGACGATCGAGCCCGGCGCGAGCGCGAGCAATTCCTTCACGGTCATGCGCGTCCGGCCGAGTTCCGCCGTCACACCCATCTCCACGTCGTGGAGGATCTCCAGCGACGCGTGGTGCCCGTTCCCGTTCCCGTTCCCGCCACCCGCCGCGCTCGTCACGGAAAGGGGCTCGACGCCCGCCGCCGCAGCAGCGTCACCCAGGTCGGGCAGTTCGGCGCTTGCGGCCTCCTCGGCCGGGTCTTCGAGGACGACGGCGAGGGCCGCCACCTGCTCGCCGCCGTCGTGCATCGTGACGGCGACGAAAGGATGCGTGTCGGCACCGGAGAAGGCGATGTCGGCTGCCACCTCCTGCACGGCGTCGACCGCGACGGTGACCCCGAGGGTCTCGGCCATGGCGGCGACGGCGTCGTTCAATGTGGCGCCGAGCCCGGACGCCAGTTCCTGCTCCGCCACTGGGCCGTGCTCGATGGCGTCGGCGGTGGCCGCCGACACCGCGACGACCACGGTCCCGGGAAGGTCACCGGCGAGGCGGGCCGAGACGGCTCGGGCACCGGCTCCGGGTACTGGAACCCCGTCGGGCCCCATGAAGGGCTCGGCCAGCTCCAGCGGGCCGGAGGCCGGGATCGTGCGTGCCGCGGCGGCACCGGCGGCCGCCATGGCCTGCTGGAGCGCCGCAGCCAGCTGCTCGATGTGGTCGGTCATGAGTGCTTCTCCACTCCGTCGTTGACGATGACGCACGCCAGGCGGCGGCCTCGGCGGCCCGCCATGGCCTTGAAGGTCGGCACCCCACTCGCCTTGACGGTGAGGGGAGCGCCGATCGGGTGGTGCAAGGGAAGGACGTCGCCCTCGCGCAATTCGAGGATCTCGTGCGAGGCGAGGCTCACGGTGTTGAAGGAGACGCTGACGTCGATGGGGGCGGCTCCGAGAGCGGTGCCCATCGCCACTGCAGCGGCGACCGTGTCGACCGTCTTGCCCGTGAAGACCGAGGGCCCGACGATGCGGTCGAGGACCGGCTGGAGCGAGGCGAACGGCAGACAGAGGGTCATGACGCCCTCGGAGGCACCGATGTGGACGTCGAAGCTGATCACCATCACCATGTCGGACGGTGCTGCGATTTGAGCGAACTGGGGGTTCGACTCGACGTTCACGATCTTGGGGTCGACTCGGGCGAGGGACTCGAAGGAGTCGGCCCAGGCTCGCAGCCACCGCTCGATGAGGCCCCGAACGAGGCCCTCCTCGATGTCGGTGAGCGGCCGGGTGGCGAGGGTGCCGCTCCCCGTCCCGCCGAGGATGCGGTCGACGGCGCCCATGGCGAGCGAGAGTGGGAGGTGCAGCGCGCCGACCCCGGGGAGCGGCTCGGCGGAGACGATGTTGAGCACCGTCGGGTTGGGGAGGGTTTCGACGTAGTCGCCGTACGACGACTCCTCGACGCCGGCGAGCGACACCTGCGACACCGCCCGAAGCGTCGTGGAGAGGATCGTCGTCACCTGGCGGGCGAAGGTCTCGTGGACGATCTCGAGCGCCCGGGAGTGGTCTCGGCTGAACTTCTGCGGGCGGCGGAAGTCGAACGGGCGCGGTTCGCCACGCGTCTTGCCGGTCACACTCGGAGCCCGAGCGCCCGCGTCGGGCTGCTCGGCCGTCTCCTCCCGCGCCGCCTCTGTGACCTCGACGTCACTCACCGAGGTTCTTCGATCGGCAGGCACCACCCCGAGTTGAGGCTTCGCCGTCTTGGGGGACTTCCGTTCGCTCTGCGATCACAACTCCCCCAAGACGAGGGAGGCGTGGCCCGAGGGGCTACTGCATCACGAACTCGGTGAAGTACACCGCCATGACGTCGCCGTGGTAGCGCTCGCCGATCCGCTCCGAAAGCTCCTTCTTGACCTTCTCTCGCCCGTCAGGAGTCAGGAGATCGTCGAAGGTGTGACCGCCGAGTACGTGGATCGCCTCGTCGAGCGCCTGGGCAGCGTACGCCTTGGGGTCGGCATCACCGCCGCCGCCGTGGCCACCGCCACCGCCCGGCGTGACGCCCTCGACCAACTGGAGGGCGAGCCCGACCTTCAGGAACGACCCGTCGGCGAGGTTGAGGGTCATGGTGTCGAGGGTGAGGACCTCACCGGGAACCGGTTCCTCCTCGTGCTCCTCGGCCGCCCGGGGCGCCTCGCCCTCGGCGGGAGCCGCGGCCGACGGAGCTGCAGTTCTGCCGCCCATCAGGAATCCGCCCCCGACGAGTCCGGCAGCGATCACGAGCGCGGGAACGAGGTTGCCCTTGCCCTTCTTCTCGCCCTCGACGGCGGCGCCGTCGGCGTCAGCCGCCTTGCTCTTCCGTGCCATGACGCTCCGCTCCTTCCATGGTGCGCGAGGTGATGTATGTCAGGGAGTGCCCTGGGTCGCCTCGGCGAACTGGGCGCTCACCACGATGATCTCGACGCGACGGTTGCGATCACGATTCGCGTCACTGTCATTGGGAACGATCGGCTGCTGGTCTGCGTAACCTGAGGCCGAGATGCGGTTCGGCGCAATCCCGTGCCGGTCGAGCAGGTAGCGCAGCACGGTCGTCGCCCGGGCCGTCGACAGCTCCCAGTTCGTCGGGAACCGCCCACCGTTGATCGGACGGTCGTCGGTGTGGCCTTCCACGATCAGCTGATTGGAAAGTTCGGCCAGGCTCCGCGCCAGCCCGTCGAGCACGACGCTCCCCTCGGGCCGGAGATCGGCCTTCCCGAGATCGAAGAGGACCTCGTCGGTCACCACCGATACCACGAGGCCCCGGGCGTCGATGCGGAACTTCACCTTGTCGGCGAGGTCGGACGCCCGGAGGTCGTCGACGATGCGTTCGCGGACCTTCTGGAGTCGAGCCTGGTCGGCCGCCGCCGCTTCTTCGGCCTCGGCCGCCTCCTCCAGCGCCTTCACTGCGCCGACCGGTGACGGCCCGCCGTCGAGCACGCCGGCCCCCGATCCACCGCCCGAACCGAGGTTGACACCAAGGTTCTCGCCCAGGCCTGCGCTGAAGCCTTCCTGGAACTTCTCGAGCTTCGCCAGGTCGAGGCGGCCGAGCGCGAAGAGGATGACGAACAGCGCCATCAACAGGGTGATCATGTCGGCGTAGCTCACGAGCCAGCGCTCGTGACCGCCTCCGTGACCCCCCTCGCCGTGGTCGTCGCCTCCGCCGTGCCGGCGCTTCTTGGCCGACATCAGGCCGCCCTTTCCTCCTCGGCGTCCCCGGTCTGGTGGAGGAAGGCGAACAGCTTCTGTTCGATGACCCTCGGGTTGGCGCCGGCCTGGATGGCGAGGATGCCTTCGAGCATGAGTTCCATGTGATGCACCTCGATCTCACTGAGGCGCTTCAGCTTGTTGCCGAGGGGCAGGAAGATCATGTTGGCGAAGGCGACGCCGTAGAACGTGGCGATGAACGCGACGGCGATGCCGTGACCGGCCGCCAGCGGGTCGTCGAGCTTCTGGAGCACGGCGATGAGGCCGACGACGGCGCCGATGATTCCGAGCGTCGGCGAGTAGCCGCCGATGTCGTTGTAGAACTT
Organism: Acidimicrobiia bacterium; assembly: GCA_035540775.1. Classification (GTDB taxonomy): domain Bacteria; phylum Actinomycetota; class Acidimicrobiia; order IMCC26256; family JACPCJ01; genus DATLFW01. Next base: position 5,041 of record DATLFW010000372.1, on the reverse strand, counting down.
GATCCCGATCTGGTCGTGCGCCTTCTTCGACTGGATCTCGAGCGTCAGGATCTCGGCCAGTTCCTCGGGGTCGGTGCCGTCGACCGCCAGCTGGACGCCCTTCTTGAGAAAGGGATCCTCGATGCCCTTGGCCTCCTCCTCGAGCGCCAGGAGCCCCTCACGACGGGCGCGCTCGGCGAAGGAGACGAGGTTGCGCACGGAGTCGTCGGCCTCCTCGACCTTGCCGAAGAGACCGCGCTTGGTGGCGGCGACGATGGTGCTGACGTCCTTCTTCACGAACCCCGAGAGGCCCACCATGATCGTCGGGAGCACGACGATCAGGAAGGCCGGGATCCCGATCAGCTGGCCGGGGTTCGTGCCTTCGAGGATGACCCCGACGAACAGGAAGATGAAGGCACCGACGACGGAGATAATCGTGAGCGGATCCATGTCACTCCTCCGTGTCGTGCACGAGTTGGAGGACGGGTTGAACCGCTCCCGGTGCGGAGGTCTGGGCCTCGAGCTTCTGCGCCAGCGCGATGACAGAGGCACGGAAGGCCTGGATGCGCTGGATGACCTCTTCGAGCGACTCCTGCACGACGTACTTCGTGCCGTCGAGCAGGGTGACGACGGTGTCGGGCGTGGCTTCCGCCCGCTCGATGAGATCGCAGTTGAGCGCGACGGGCGGCCCGTTGAGGCGCGTCACGACGATCATCGGAATCCGTTCCTTCCAGCCAGCGGACCTTCCATGGTCCGTTCGTACGCTTGAGATCGGCAGGGCACCGGCCGACTTGAGGGAGCGACGTGCCTGATTCCGGTCACAATCGGCCACTCGATGTGCGCGAACCGGACAAAGCATGCCACCACCCGCGTGCATCCGCCACGCGCCGCGCGCTCCCCGCTGCCCCTCCCCCGCCTTCTGGGCACGCCCGAGCCGCGTATGCGGCGCGGAGCGTGCCCAGAAGCAGTGGACGGCGGGGTGTCTGGGGGTCCTACTGAGCCTCGACTACCGCTTCAGGTTCACCAGGTCGGCGAGCAGCTCGTCCGACGTCGAGATGATCCGGGAGTTGGCCTGGAACCCGCGCTGGGCGATGATCAGGTTGGTGAACTCCTGGGCCAGGTCGACGTTCGACATCTCGAGCGTGCCGCCGGCCAGGAGACCCCGGCCACCGGTGCCCGGGACGCCGGTCTGCGGCAGACCCGAGTTCACGCTCACCCGCCACGTCGAGCCGTCGGCCCGCTCGAGACCGGCCGGGTTGTTGAAGTTCACCAGGGCGATCTGACCCAGGGACTGGGTCTTGCCGTTGGAGAACACACCCGAGATCAGCCCCTCCTGCGAGATGCTGAACGACTGGAGGAACCCGACGGCGGCCCCGTCCTGGCTCAGGGCCGAGAAGCTGTTGGCGCCGGCGAACTGCGTGACCGCGTCGGGGTCGGCAGCCGTCCCCATGTCGACGATGATGCCGTCACCGTCCCACACGCCGGCCACCGGGATGATGTCGAAGGTCGGGAGGTTCGAGAGGCCGGTGGTGTTGTCGAAGTCGAAGGTGATGCTGGCCGCCGCGCCGCCGCCGTCGTCGAGGGTGATGGCCGCCCCGTCCTGGGTGGCCGTCACCGTCCACTCGTCGGGGTTGGCCGTCTTCTCGAACGTCAGCGTGATCCGGTACTCGGTGCCCTGCTGGTCGTACACGGTGAACGACGACGAGATCTGGCCGGCGGTCGCCGTGTCGGCCGGCAGGTTCCCGCCGAGGCGCATGGAGTCGGTCTCGACCGGGTCGATCACCTGGCCGAGCGGCATGCGCAGGTCCTCCACGGGGAGGGTGGAGTCGATGGCGCCGGTGGCATCTGCCAGCCAGCCCTGCACGATTGCCCCCTGCGGGTTCACGAGCAGACCGCCCGAGTCGAACGAGAACGATCCCGCCCGCGTGTAGAGCGTCTCGCCACCGAAGTTGACGGCGAAGAAGCCGTCGCCCTGGATCGACAGGTCGGTGTTCCGGCCCGTCACCTGGAGACCGCCCTGCACGAACGAGGTCGGGGTGCTGGCGAGACGCACGCCGAGGCCGACCGACGCCGGGTTGGTACCACCGCCGCCGGCCGGCTGCCCGGCCCCCTGGAGCACCTGGCTCAGGCGGTCCTGGAACACCGTCTGGCTCGACTTGAAGCCGGCCGTGTTGGAGTTGGAGATGTTGTTGCCGACGACGTCCATCATCGTCTGGTAGCTGCGGAGTCCCGAGACTCCCGAGTACATCGCTCGAAGCATGAGTTCTCCTTCTTCGAGTCGGTGGCGACCACGGGTGCGGCCGCCGTCCTGGTCGATCTGGTCAGGCCTGGTCAGGTGCCCTCCTGCTCCCGTGTCACCTCCTTCACCGAAGCAAGGGGGACCTCCGTGTCACCCACCTTGAGCACGACGGACTCGCCGCCGAACTGCACGGACGTGACGACGCCGCTGGTGTCTTCACCGGTCTCCGCGTCGACGTATGCGACGGTGCGGCCGAGCAGGCTGGCGCCGGCCAGGTCACGCTGTCCGGCCAGCATGTCTGCGTTGCTCTTCGCCAAGGCGTCGAGCTTCTCGACCACCGTGAACTGGGCGGTCTGGGCCATGAACTCGCTCCCCTCGGCGGGGTTCAGCGGGTCCTGGTACTTCAACTGGGCGATCAGGAGCTTGAGGAAGGAGTCCTTCCCCATTTCGTGGGGCGCCGGCGGCGCCTCCTTGGTGCCGGTCGTCCACATCCCGGTCTGGGTCTTCGACGTGGTCGTGCCGGTGATCGGATCGAGAGACATCGTTCCTCCTCAGATCCTCAGGTCGACGAGGGCGTCCTCGTCGACGGTGGCGACGGGCACGGATTCCGTCTCCGGCTCCGAGGAGCGGCCGGGTCCGTCACCATCGGGCTGGGCCTCGTCGTCGCGCGACCGCGCGCCCCACTCCCCCAGGTCGACGTCGGGACGACGGAACCCGGAGTTCTCCAGCTCCGCCTGGAGCGCCGGAAGCGCCTCGCGCAGGGCTTCGCGCCCGACTTCCTCGTCGGCACTGAGGTGGACGGACAGCTCGCCGTTGCGCACCTGTACCTCGAGGCGGATCCGGCCGAGGTCTTCGGGCTGCAACTGGAGCGTGAGGCGGTAGGTGCCGTCGGGGCTCTCGCGGAAGGGCCGGAGAACCGAGACGACTTGCTGATGGGGCTCGGTGGGCGGGCCGGGACAGGCCGGGCCACCGCTTCGGCCGATCGTGCCTCCGCGGCTCGCTGGGGAGCCGGCGTCGCGTCGACGGCGTCGACGGCGAACTCGGGAGCGACGTCGCCGCTGGACGAGGCGTCACGCATCGGGGCGGCATGCTCGGCCGCCCGGGGCGACGCCGAGGCGAGAGCCTCGAGGGCTCGGTCCGACGCTCGGGGGGCCGGAGTTCGGTCCGTCTCCGGCTCGCTCGTCTCCACGGCTTCACGGCGGACGACCACGTCGGGGGCGTCGGGTGCCGTCGCATCGGGGGAACCCGATGCCGGCTCCGCGAGCGGCTCTGGCTGTTCGCCAGCAGTCACCTCGGTGGCACCCTCGATGTCGGCACCTGCGTTCTCAGGCACCGCAGCGGCGACCGCATCCGGAGCCACCGCGTCGGCAACCGCCGGTTCCACGATCGGAGCGCCAGCGGGCATCTGCGGAGCCTCGCCCTGCGGCACCTCCGCGGCCACGACTCCAGCGCCACCCGGGGCGCCCGGCGCCACTCGCAGCGGCGCAGCGTGCTCCTGGGCGGCAGGAGCGGCAGCGTTGAGAGCCTCGATCGCCCGGGCGGCGGCCTGGGCGACGGCGGGCACGACGACGCCGATGGCAACGGCAGCCGACGCCTCCTGGCCCTCCGCGTCCGACGGCTGAGCTTGCTCCCCGCTCGCAACCGTGCCGGCAACGTCGTCGTCCCCGGGCGCCTTCCCCGCCAGGAGCGCCTGCAGGGCGGCCGTGAAGGCTGCCGCCAGGCCGGCGACCTCGCCGCCGGGCTCAGACGGCGTCGCGTTGGCGCCGACAGAGCGACCGGGCGCGGTTGCCCCCTTGGCGGTGCTCGCCGGGGTGGCGAGGCCTGCCGGCTGCGGAAGCAGCGGAACCATGGATGTCATGCACCCTCCTGGAGATACGACATGACCCTCTGGACGTAGGTGCGGGTCTCGCTGTACGGGGGAATACCGCCGTGGCGAGCGACGGCATTGGGGCCGGCGTTGTAGGCGGCCAGGGCGAGCTCGACGGTGCCGAACCGATCGAGGTGGCTCGCCAAGAGCCGAGCGGCGCCGTCGACGGCCTGGGCCGGATCGAGCGGGTCGACGTTCAGGCCACGGGCGGTTGACGGCATGATCTGCATCAAGCCGAGCGCACCGGCTCGGCTGACGGCGCGGGGGTTGAACCCAGACTCGGCCCGGGCCACGGCTTCGAGGAGCTCGGGGGGCACGCCGTGGCGAGCGCCGGCCTCCTCGAAGAGAGGGCGGTAGGTGGCGCCGGGGGCTCCGGCGGGCGCGGCCGCGCCCGGCCCGCCGAGGCCCCCGATGCCGATCGTGCCGCCGGCGACACCCTGGATCCCGGCGAGCGGCTCGTCGGGCAGGATGCGGCGGATGGCGGTCGGGCGGCGGTCGCCGATGTCCTCAACACGTACGACCTCGCCGCGGTGCGGCGCCACCACCATCTTGCCGTTGCCGGCGTAGATCCCGATGTGGTCGACGGGTGAGCCGAACGCCACCAGGTCGCCAGGTCGCGCCTCGGCGAGGCTCGCCACCGGGCGGCCGGCCCGCGCTTGGTCGCGGCTGACGCGAGGCAGGTCGTAGCCGAACTCGCCATACACCCGCTGCACGAGGCCCGAACAGTCGAGCCCCTTCGAGGGGTCGGTGCCTCCCCAGACGTACGGCACGCCGAGATACCGCTTGGCGGCCGCCACGACGTGCTCACCGGAGACGGCTCGTCCGCCGACGGGGCGATCGGCTGAAAGCTCCCGGTCGAGGGTGGCGCCGAAGCTTCGGGACGTGGTCGCCGGCGCGGTGGGACGCGCCACGGGGAACCGCGACTGGATTTCCGCGACCCGGGCGTGCACGGCGGC
>DATLFW010000371.1:0-2389 GCA_035540775.1 Acidimicrobiia bacterium | reverse complement strand
ACCATGACCGGGCGGGCCTTCACGCCGCGCGCCGGATCGTCGGCAAGCCACTCCCGCCGTCGGTAGACCTCCGGCACGGACGTCAACGCGGCCCCGTTCTCGCCGAGGGACGGGAGGACGTTTTCGATGTAGCGCAGGAAGATCGGGCTCGGGCCGATCACGAGGACGTCACGGGCCGAGAGTTGCCGCTGGTAGGTGTAGAGGAGGTAGGCGGCCCGGTGGAGGGCCACCGCCGTCTTCCCCGTTCCGGGGCCGCCTTGGACGAACACGGCGGGTGTCATCGGCGAGCGGATGATCTGGTCCTGCTCGCGCTGGATGGTGGCCGCGATCTCGCGCATGCGTCCCGTGCGAGCGGTGTACATCGCGTACTGGAGGGCGGCCTCGCCCCGGAGCCCGCTGGCGTCGACCGAGGAGAGCCGCTCGGCGTCGAGGACCTCGTCCTCGATCCCGACGATGCGGCGGCTGCGGGTGAGGAAGTGCCGACGGCGCACGACGTCCATGGGAGCGACCGGCGTCGCCTGGTAGAAGGGGGCGGCGGCGGGCGCCCGCCAGTCGATGAGGAGCGGTTCGAGCTGTTCGTCGGCGAGACCCATGCGGCCGATGTAGAAGCGAGTGCCGTCGGCGAGGTCGATGCGACCGAAACAGAGGTCGTCGCGCTGGTGTACGCGCAGGCCCTCGATCCGCTTCTCGAGGTGCTCGGCGAAGGCGTCCCGCTCCTGGCGCGACTGGTGGTGCCCGCCGACCGTCTCCATGCGCACCTCGCCGAGCCGCCGGCGCGCGCTGGCGATCTCGTCGTCGAGGCGCGCGTACAAGCGGTCGAAATACGCCTGTTCGGCCGGGATGTCGGGATGGTTCATGGCGTTCGGCGTGCTCCGGGTTCCCCCCGACGGTCCGACCGACCGGCGCGAGGCGGCCGTCGAACCTAGCCCGCCGGGAACCGCCACCCGCATCCGGGCGGAAACTCTCCTACGCGCCCGTCACTTCGACGAGATCGTCGGCAAAGAGAGCAGTGGCGCCTTCTGCCAGGGTGAAGCTGAAGATGCTGCCCCCCTCCGGGTTCGGAGCGCACCAGATCCGCCCGCCATGGCGCGCCACGATCCGGGCACAGATGGCGAGACCGATCCCGGCCCCCGAGACGTCGGCACCCGCACCCCGCTGGAACATCTGGAAGATCCGCTCACGCTCGCGATCGGGCACCCCGGTCCCGTTGTCGGCGACCGAGAACCGCCACACACCGTCGACCCGGTCGGCCCACACCCGAATGCGAGGTGGGCGTCCGGCCGGCACGAACTTGAAGGCATTCGAGAGGAGGTTCGAGAAGAGCTGGCGGACCTGCCCGGGGTGGGCGTCGACGGTGGGCATGTCGCCGATCTCGACCGAAGCGGCCCAGCCGTCGGATCCGACCGCCCGGGCTGCGTCACGTGCCACCCGGGCGGTGTCGACCCTCGTGCGCAGCGACTCGTCGCCGCCGCTGGCGAGCGAGTAGGCGAGGATGTCCTGGATCAGCTCTTCGAGGCGTTGCGCTCCGCGGATGGCGCCCTCGATCATCTCGGCGTCGGTGCGCTCGCCCCGTTCCCGCACGCGGGTGCTGAGCAGGCGGAGGTGACCGAGCAGCAGCTGGACGGGTGCCGCCAGGTCGTGCGAGGCGACGGCCGCGAAGTGGGCGAGGTCGCGGTTCGAGCGCTCGAGTTCGGCCAGCCGTTGTTCGAGTTCGCGCGCCAACCGCCGGACCGTCGTGACGTCCTGGACGGTCCCGACCATGCGAACCGCACGCCCGGAATCGTCGTGGACCACGCGGCCCCGGCCGTGCACGATGCGGCCGTCGACCGCCGTCACCCGGAAGTCGACTCGGAAGGGCTCGCCGGTCTCGATCGACCGGAGCACCGAACGGCGTACCCGATCACGGTCGTCGGGGTGGACGTGCGGAAGGAGGCCGTCGCCCCCGGGATGTAAGGAGCCAGGTTCGAGGCCGAAGACGCGGACGGCCTCGTCGGTACGCACGATCGTTCCGGCATCGACATCCCACTCCCACGAACCGAGACGCGAGATCGCCTGCGCCTCGGCGAGCTGGTCGTCGCGACGGCGGAGCTCCGTGACCGTCGTGCGCAAAGAGTGGACGAGCCTGACGTTGTCGAGCCGGTCGGCGAGTTGGCGAGCCAGCATCAGCGAGGCGACGCCCACGCCGTTCCAGACCAGCCCGCGGTCGAGGGGTGCATCGCCCAGCAGCCGGGGGACGGCGAGCACGAAGGCGGGCACGACCAGGAGGTAGGGGACGAGGAGGGTGGCCGCGTTGCCGTCGACGGCCTCGGCGTTCGCGTGAACGGCGGCGGGAGCGACGGCTTCGTACCGCGCCCCGGCGGCGATGGCAGTGAATCCGCCGATCCAGAGC
>DATLFW010000370.1:0-3974 GCA_035540775.1 Acidimicrobiia bacterium | reverse complement strand
GGGCCGAGGAGTCCGACCGTCCGGCGGATGTCGGCCAACGCCTCCCGACCCACTTCCTCCGCTTCGCGAAGGGCGGAGGCCGCCTCCGCTGGGTCGCCGCCCGTCTCGAGTTCGCGACGCACGCCGGTGAGGTGGAGCATCACGGCGCTGAGCGAGTGGGCGACGACGTCGTGCACCTCCCGGGCGATTCGCTGCCGCTCTTCGACCGCCGCCCGCTCGGCACTGGCAGCAGCGGACGCCTTCGACTCCTGGAGGAGCCGGAACTGGAGGCCGACGGCGGCGCCCCCGGCCCACCCGAAGGCGATCCCCATCACCCAAGGGAACGAGTCGTCGTAGATGCCGAACACCTCGACGTAGAGGAGAACCGCCTCGGCGGCCAGCGCGACGGCGATTCCGGTCCGCAACGACGCGGTGCAGGCGATCTCGGCGGCGAGGAACACGAGGAGGAACGCCGACATGTCGATCTCGACGGGGTCGGCGACGAGGCCGAGGACGCCGGCGAGGACCACACCCGTGAACAGCCAGCGCGGGAGATGGCGGAGGGTGACCGCCTCCACCAACCAGGGCAGGACGGCGACGGCGGCGAAGACGGTGCCCGACTCGACCGGCCAGAAGGCGTCGCGCTGCCACACCGCCACGAAGGCGGTCGCCACGGGGAGGACGGCCGCCGCGCGAGCGACCCACGCTGGCCACGGCCACTCGAAGTCGCCGTGGACGTGGCTGCCCGCCAAGAGATCACCCGTCGGACTCACGGCCACAGCGTAGGGGGAGGCATCGGGGGCGGGCATCAGCCTGCGGTGGGGTTGCCCCTCCTCCCCAGGGTGGAGGCCGAAATCCGTTCTGCGCCCCATGACTCGAGGAGGCCACGTCCGTACCGTCGACGCATGACCTCGGCGGTGTGGACCCACCTCATGCAGGCGACCGAACGGCGGGCGCAGCGGCGGCGGAGCATGCCTGAGCGAAAGGACCACCACCATGACCGTGGCGACTCCGCATCGGATCGACACCCGGATCGAGACGCCAGCGAGCCCACCCGAGACGATGAGCCGACGTGACCAGATCGCCGTCGCGGTCTTCGCCACGTGGATGACCGTCGGGCTCTTCGTCGACGGCTGGGCGCACAACGCCGAGAAGCCCGAAGACTTCTGGACGCCGTGGCACGCCCTCCTCTACTCGGGCTTCGTCGCCGCCATGCTGTGGTTCGGGCGCGAAGGGTTCCGGTCGGGCCGGGGCGCCGTCGACGCCATCCGGGGGTCTGATGCGCTCACGGCGGTCGGGGTGATCTCGTTCGCGACGGCCGGCGTGGCCGACATGGTCTGGCACGAGATCTTCGGGGTCGAGGAGGACATCGAAGCCCTTCTCTCGCCCAGCCACTTGATGCTGATGATCGGCGGCATCTTCATGGCGACCGGCGCGGTACGTGCGACGTTCGCCGATGGCGCCACTCGACCCTCGATGCGCTCGTTCGCGCCGACGCTCGTCGCCCTCACGGTGGCGACAGCCATCGTCGCCTTCTTCCTGCAGTTCGCGTCGCCGTTCACGCCCGAGCGCGAGTTCTTCGCGGCCGGGGCCTCGGAGGAGATGCAGGCGCTCGGGGTGGCGGCCGTCCTGCTCACCACCGTCGTGTTCGTCGTCCCGGTGCTTCTCCTTCTCCGCCGCATGACGCCGCCGCCCGGGACGTTCACCGTGCTGTTCACCGCCGTCGCGCTGCTCATGAGCGGCCTCGACGCCTTCGACTTCGTCGCCCTGGTCGGCGCCGGGTTCCTCGCCGGCGTCACCGCCGACGCCCTGACCGCCCGACTCGCTCCCGGCACCGGTCGCCCGCGGGCGGCGTGGGCGGTGGCGGGCGCCGTCTCGGCCGTCTTGTGGGCCGCCTGGTTCGCCCTCTACGCCCTCACACAACCGTTCGCATGGACGGTCGAACTGTGGGGTGGCTCGATCGTGCTCTCGGCCCTCGGCGGCATGGCCCTGGCGCTCCTCGCCTTCCCGCCCGGGCAGCGACTCGACGTCGAAACCGTCACCCCGTTCCGATGATCCAGCACGGACTGCTCGCCCTGCACATCGCGGCAGGAGTCGCCGGGCTCGTCGTCGGACCCGCCGTCATGCGCGCTCCCAAGCGCCGAGGGCGTCACACGCGGCTGGGGCGGTGGTACCAGGCCGCCACCGCGGTTCTGTGCGTCACCGCCGTCCTCCTCGTCGTGTTCGCCCCCGACCTGTGGTGGCTGGCGCTCATCGCCGTGGCGACGGAGGCGGCCGCGCTCGGCGGCTGGTGGTTGGAGCGACGCCGTCCGGCGGGCTGGACCCGGCCCCACGTCACCCTGATGTGCGGCTCGTACATCTCCTTCGTGACCGCGTTCCTCGTCGTCAACGCCGGCTTCGAGGCGTGGTGGGCGTGGGCGACACCGACCGTCGTGGGCACGCCATGGATCGCCGTGGTGGCCGAACGCGCCGCTCGCTCTCCCCGCTTCGCCCGCCCCCGCACCGTGTGACGGCCTCAGGGGACGCGACAGACGCAGAACTCGTTGCCTTCGGGGTCGGCCATCACCCACCAGCGGAACTCGCCCTCCTGCACGGCTTCGGGCTGAACGAGCGTGGCGCCGAGCCGGATGAGGCGGTCTCGCTCGGCGTCCTCGTTGGGAACGTGCAAGTCGAGGTGCAGGCGGTTCTTCCCGACCTTCCCCTCCGGCACCTTCTGGAGCACGAGGGCCGGCCCCTCGGCCGGGGTTGCGCCCCCCCGGCGGTCGGGGGCGAGCACGACGTACGGCCCCCACCCGCGCATCCGGGCGTAACCAAGCGCCTCGGTCCAGAAGCGGGCGAGGCGATCGGGATCGACCGAGTCGATGGCGACGGTCACGTCCACGGCGGTCTCCTCAGGCTCCGCTGCCCGCGGCACCCTGGCCCAGCCGGCGGCGCAGGTCGTCCTCGTACTCGACGATGGCGGGGCCAGCGTGCTCCGCCTTCAACCGGGCCAGTCCAGGGTGCCCGGCGTCGCGTTCGGCGTCCCATTCGTCGGCGAATCGGCCCGAGGTGATCTCCTCGGTGAGTTCGCGCATCGCGGCGGCAACGTCGAGATGATCGAAGCGGCCCCGCCGCGACAGCTGCCCGTACTGGCTCGTCGGCGAGTGGTACTCCATCTGCCGGGCAAAGCCCTCCTCCCGCAGCAGGCGGTAGGTGCGCTCCACCTCGCCCGACAGCACCAATTCCGTCACGATCGCCTCGAGGGGCACGCCTTGCTCGAGCATCACCCCGACGAAGGCGTTGTTGACGTGCGTGAGCGCCGGGCTCAGCACCTGTTCGACGGCGAGGTCGAGCACCGCCTCCTGGCGAGCCGTCATCTCGATGCCACCCTGGCGCAGACCCCCGATGGCATTCGCGACGGCGAGCGTGCGGGCGAGCGCCGTGCCGGTCACGTCTCGGTGCACCCCGACCGCCGTGATGAACCCGACCCCCTCCTCGTAACAGCGCCGCACCTCGGGCCCCAGCATCCGAGGCGCCACCATGCCGATGTCGCCCGGCGGGTCAAACCGATCGAAGGCGACGGTGTACCCGGACGCCAGCACCGTGAGGGCGTCGTCGCGGGGCCGGAGCGGGAGCGACGGGATGGCGTCGTCGGGCACGAGCACACAGACGACGTCGGCCTCGTTGGCGCCTTCGATGTCGCTGGCGTCGAACCCGTCGGCTCGAGCCTGGTCGCGCGTCTCGTCGGCCCGCACGCACACGGTCACGTCGAGGCCCGAGTCGCGGAGGTTCAGCGCCCACGACCGCCCCTGGTTGCCGTAGCCGACGACGGCGACACTCGATCCGGCGATCGCACCAGGATCGGCGTCGGCCTCGTAGTAGATCGTCGTCACGTCTCTCCTTCTCCTTCTTCCTCGTGTGCGTATGGCGTCGCGCATAGCGCGACGCCATACGCACACACGGTTCAGAACACCATCTCGGCGAAGCGGCGGAGGCCGTCGATGGCCTCCTTCGAC
>DATLFW010000369.1:0-2553 GCA_035540775.1 Acidimicrobiia bacterium | reverse complement strand
AGCTGGTTCAGATCCACCACCGTCGTGCCTCCCACGTTCCCCAGACGAGGCGCGCGCCAGGTGCGCGCTCGTATCCGTGGGGTATCGACGGGCGGGCCTTCGTGCTTGAGGCCGTGTCGAGCGGGGACGAGCCGCGACAATGGGGTCATGGCGACCACCGCCGTTCCTGAGCGCCTCCAGGCGCTCCTCGACCCCTCCTCGCCCGTGCAGCAGCTCGCCGCCCGGTTGGCCGAGCGCGGGCACCGCTCGTACCTGGTCGGTGGAACGGTACGTGACGCCCTCCTCGGCAGTGCCCACGGCGATGTCGACGTCACGACGGACGCCCGTCCCGCCGCCATCGAGGCGGCCGTGACGGGTTGGGCCGACGCCGTGTGGCTGCAGGGGCAGCGTTTCGGGACGGTCGGCTGCCAGAAGGACGGCCTCACGATCGAGGTCACGACCTTCCGGGCGGAGGTGTACCGCCCGGAGAGCCGCAAGCCGGACGTCACGTTCTCCGACGACATCGAGACCGACCTCTCCCGGCGCGACTTCACGGTCAACGCCATGGCGCTGGCGCTGGCGCTCCCCGAGCCCGAGCTCGTCGACCCCTACGGGGGGGCCGCCGACCTCGCTTCCCGCCGGTTGCGTACGCCGCTCGACCCCTCGGTGTCGTTCCTCGACGACCCGCTCCGCATGTTGCGGGCGGCCCGCTTCATCGCCGGCCTCGGGCTGCAGCCCGACGACGAACTGGTGGCCGCCGTCAAGGAGCACGCCGGTCGCCTCGAGATCGTGAGCGCGGAGCGGATCCGCGACGAGCTGTCGCGCCTGCTCGTGGTGGAGGATCCCTCGCCCGGGCTGTGGTTCGTGGTCGAGACGGGTCTCGCCGACGAGTTCCTTCCCGAACTGCCCGCCCTCAGCCTCGAGCAGGACCCGGTGCACCGGCACAAGGACGTCCTCGCCCACACGATCGCCGTGGTCGCCAAGGCGCGGCCCGAACTGCGCGTGCGCCTTGCCGCCCTTCTCCACGACATCGGGAAGCCGAAGACCCGGGCCTTCACGCCCGGCGGCGTCACCTTCCACCACCACGAGGTGGTCGGCGCCCGCATGACCCGCGACCGGATGCGGGCGCTGCGCTTCCCGAACGAGCTCGTCGACGAGGTCACGCACCTCGTCTACCTGCACCTCCGTTTCCACACGTACCGGATGGGGTGGACCGACAAGGCGGTGCGCCGCTACGTCCGCGACGCCGGCGACCTGCTCGACGACCTCAACCACCTCGTGCGCTGCGACTGCACGACTCGGAACGAGAAGAAGGCGGCCCGCCTCGCTCGCCGCATGGACGAACTGGAGGCCCGGATCGAGGAACTGCGGGAGCAGGAGGAACTCGAGGCGCTGCGACCTGCACTCGACGGCCGTCAGGTGATGGCCTACCTCGGGGTGACGCCCGGACGGCTGGTGGGCGACGCCCTCGACATGCTCATGGAGCTGCGCATCGACGAGGGGCCGATGAGCGAGGACGAGGGGTACGCCCGTCTCGACGCCTGGGCCCGCGACCAGGGCATCGAGCCGGCCGGCGACCGGGTGGCCCCCAAGCCGCGCAAGGAGCCGTCGGAAGAGGGTTCCTAGACGCCCTCTTTCCGGGCCCGCCAGATGATCGTGGTCGGGAGGGTGGCGAGGGAGTCGACGGGCTGCGGTTCGAGGATGGCGTCGACCCGCAGGCCGCTTCGGTGCAGGGCCGTGAACACGGCGCTGATCGTGCGGGGGTACTGGGTCACCGTCACGCCGTCGACGTCGACGGTCGCTGGCGACTCGTCGAAGTACGACCGGTGCCGGCCCGACACCAGCGCCGGGTGCTCGTAGGCGAAGACGAAGGCCGACCCGGGGCGCAGCACCCGGTGGACCTGGCGGAACAACCGGCCCATGTCCTCCACCTCGACGACGGCACCCACGCTGAACGCAAGGTCGACCGAGTCGCCCCGGAGGAAGGCGAGGTCGGTGAGGGCGCCCTCCTGCCACTCCACCCGCACCTCGGCGTCCTCGGCGGCGACCTGGCTCACGGCCATGCGGTCGGGGTGGGGGTCGACCGCGATGACGTGGGCGCCGCGGGCGGCGAGGGCGACGGCGCTCGATCGGCTGCCGCTGCCGAGTTCGAGCACTCGTTTGCCGTCGAGATTTCCGAGCAGGCGGAGCTCGTCGTCGCCGGGGACCTCGGGCCCGTATCGCACGACGCTCGGTCCGTTCACCATCGTCCGCCTCCCGGGCCGAACCCCCGCCGACCTCGTGACCATTGTGCCCGTCGCCGCCAGCGGCGAGCCGGGATGGTCACCGGGTGGTGCCGCCGGACGAACCGGGACGCTTCCTCGTGGTCTTCTTCGCCGCCGTCTTCTTGGCCGTGGTGGTCTTCTTGCGAGCGGCGGTCTTCTTGGCGGTGGTCGTCTTCCTTCGTGCCGCCGTCTTCTTCCGAGTGCCGCCCGTACCGCGCGCGCCGCTCGTGCCGCTCGCGGCCCGGCGCACCGGTCGGGTGGGCGGTGCCTCGTCGAGGTCGTCGGCCTCGTCCACGTCGTCGCCGACGCC
>DATLFW010000368.1:0-3371 GCA_035540775.1 Acidimicrobiia bacterium | reverse complement strand
TGACCCTGTTCTACTTGGCGTGGATCGCCGGCGGGCTGGGGCTCGTGCTGGGATCCCGCCTGCCCGGCGTGCGACTCGTCGCGCCGGAACGATGACCCGGACATAGGGGGGCGAATGGTGGCGACACTGGGGGCAAGGCTTCGGGGTAGCGAGGCCGCGTCAGAGATCGACGACGACGATCTCCCCGACGGGCGGCTGCTCTGGCGGTGGGTCGCCAAGGCGACGCGGCCCGTCGTCGGTTGGATCCTGATCGGGATCGGCGGGCTCGCCATCCTGCTCGGCTACATGGGGGTCTCGCGAGAGGCGCTCGTCGCCAAGCAGCTCCCCTACCTGATCTCGGGTGGCATCGGCGGCATGGTGCTCGTCGCCGTCGGGGCCTTCTTCCTCGGCACGGAGGACCTGCGCAAGGAACTGGTGCGACTGCACCGGCTGGAGGAGATGGTCGAGCAGCTCCACGAGACGCTCCTCGTGCCGGTCGGCGGCGTCGAGGCCCGCCGGGTGGACACCGCTGCACCCGCCGCCAACGGCAGCGGCCGCCTGGTCGCCCTCGCCGGTTCGAACACCTTCCACCGGGCCGACTGCCGGATGGTCGAGGGCAAGTCGGCACAGACGGTGGCCGCCTCGTCGGTTCGGCGCCGGGGCCTCGAGCCCTGCCGCCTCTGTGAGCCCGCTCTCGCCGACGCCTCCTAAGCCAGTCGCATGATCTGGCTGCAGCACGCCGTCGCCGGGTTGGCGGCGGGGAGCATCTTCGCCCTCGCCGGCATGGGCTTGGTGCTCACCTACCGCGCCACGGGCATCTTCAACTTCGCCCACGGCGTGGTGTCGGTCGTCGCCGCCTACGCCTACTACCAGACGCGCGTCGAGTGGCAGTGGCCGCTCTGGATCTCCGCCATCGTCGCCATCGTGGTGGTCGGGCCCGCCATCGGGCTGCTCCTCGAGCGGGGGGTCTTCCGCCCCCTCCACCGTCAGGGGGCGAGCACGACCGAGAAGCTGGTCGCCACGGTCGGCGTGTTCATCATGCTCCTCGGCATCATCTTCTTCATCTGGTCGCCCACCGTCCGGACGCCCGCTCCGTTGTTCTCCCGTGCGTCGTTCCCGGTCGTCGGCACGGTGCGGATGAGCTACGACCAAGTCGCCAACATCCTCATCGCGCTGGCGGCCAGCGCCGCCGTCTGGATCCTCTTCCGCCGGACCCACCTCGGCACCGAGATCCGGGCCGTCGTCGACCGCCCCCTCCTCGCCGAGCAGGCGTCCGTGAACGCCAACCGCGTGGCCGCCATCTCGTGGGCGATGGGAACGGGCTTCGCCGGTCTGGCCGGCGTCCTCATCACCTCGACCCAGGGCAGCCTCGACCCCTACAACCTGACCCTGTTCCTCTTCGACGTCTTCGCCGTCGCCGTGCTCGCCCGCCTGACGAGCGTCCCGCTGGCCGTCGGCGCCGGCATCTTCGTCCTCGGCATCGGCCAGGCGCTGATCCGGCAGGTCACGCTGTTCGGGGGGACGGGCCTCCTCGGCGAAACGTGGACGGAGTTGAAACCCCGCTTCCCCGTCATCGTGCTGCTCCTGGCCCTGCTCGTCTACCGCAAGCTCGACGTGGTGGGTGACGAGACGTCGAGCCCCCGGCGCATCGGTGGACGCCGCCACGTCGCCCATCCAGGCGTCGTCGGGCTCGTCGGCGCCCTGGCGTTCGTCGGCATGCCGATCTTCCTCAACGACATCAACATGATCTACGCGACACGCATGATCGCCATCGCCGTGATCTTCGTGTCGATCGTCGCCATCACCGGCTTCAGCGGCCACATCACCCTGGGGCAGGCCGCCCTGGCGGGATTCGGCGCCTTCATCGCCGCTCGGGTCGCCAACTCGTGGGGCGTTCCGGTGGCCCTGTCGACGGTGTTCGGCGGCGTCGCGGCCATCGGCCTCGGGTTCATCGCCGGCTGGCCGGCGCTGCGACGGCGGGGACTCTTCCTCGGACTCACGACCCTCGCCCTCGGACTCCTCGTCGACAAGTTCGTCTTCCAGAGTCCCGTCTTCGCCGGCGGCATCAACGGTCTGCGCGTGGTTCGTCCGTCGCTGTTCGGCGTCGACTTCGAGAGCAACTACGCCTTCTACTACTACGAGCTGGCCTGGCTCGGGCTCATGTTGCTCCTCGCCCGCAACCTCCGCAGTGGCCGACTCGGGCGGGCGCTGGCGGCCATGCGCGACTCGGAGGCAGGCGCGCGGTCGATCGGCATCGACCTGCGCAACTACAAGCTGTTCATCTTCGGGGCCAGCGCCTTCATCGCCGGGATCGGTGGCTCCCTGCTGGCCCAGCAGACCCGCCAGTTCCAGTACCTGGCGTTCAACCCCATCAACAGCCTCATCTGGTTCGCCGTCGTCGTCGTGGCGGGCGTGGGCAGCGTCACGGGCGCGTTGCTGGGGGCCTTCATCTTCATCATGCTCGATGTCGTCATCGAGCTCGACGGCCTCTCCGAACTCGTCATCGGCGTCGCCGCTCTGAGCCTCGGACGCCTCCCCGGCGGCAGCATCGTCGGGCTGCTCGGCCACGTGTACGACCGGTTCACGAGTGGCGCCCGCGGGATCCTCGCCGATGCCCGCCGGGGCGCTGCGGATCCCCTCCCGGCGGCCCCCGACCTCACCGCGCTCCGCCCCGGCCTGCGGGCGACGATGGCCGCCGCCATGGCGGAGGGGAACGGGGCGACCGCCGACACGGGGAACGGCAACGGGAACGGCAGCGGCCGTGCAGCGACGTTCCGCCCCAGCGAGCGGGCCAAGGAGGTCCTGGGCGACCGCCTGCCAGCCGTCGACGACCGACCGGTGAAGGTGGCCGAGCCGCCGCCCGGGCCGCGGTTCGAACCGAGCGCCCGTGCAAAGGAGATCCTCGCCCGCCGCCGTCCCGGGAGGCTTCGATGAGCCTGCTCGAGGTGCGCGGGATCACGAAGCGGTTCGGGGGTCTCCTGGCCGTCGACGGCGTGTCGCTCGACGTGGAGCCGGGACGGATCACCTCCCTCATCGGCCCCAACGGCGCCGGCAAGACGACCTTCTTCAACTGCCTGACGGGCGAACTCGAGCCCGACTCTGGCGAGGTCGTCTTCGACGGCGTCGACATCACACGGTACGAGACGCACCGGCGAGCGAAGCTGGGCATCGCCCGGACGTTCCAGCGTCTCGAGGTGTTCACCGGAATGACGGTGTACGAGAACGTGCAGGTGGCGGCGGAGGCCGTCCGTCCGGGGGCCACGTTCCGGGGCGTCTTCCGGCTCCGCCACACTCCCGAGGCCGACGTGGTCGAGGAGGTCGAGACGATCCTCGAGCGGATCGGCCTCGCCGACGTGGCGGGTGAGATGGCCGGCGACCTTCCAACGGGCACC
>DATLFW010000367.1:0-2929 GCA_035540775.1 Acidimicrobiia bacterium | reverse complement strand
GGCCCTCTCGCACGCCGGCGTCGGAACGACGGTACGCCTGCGCTTCCGCACCGACGGGGGGAGCGGCGAGCGGCGCTAGTGCTGCACTAGTGGGCCTGGGGCACGGTCTCCTGGGCGAGCAGTTCCGACGCCTGGTCGGCCGGCATGGGCTTCGCGAAGTGGAATCCCTGGGCGCGGTCGCACCGCATCGCCCGCAGCCGTTCGAGCTGACCCACCAGTTCGACGCCCTCGGCGGTGACCGGCACCTGCAGGGAGTGGGCGAGGTTGACGATCGCCTCGGCGATGGCAGCGTCGGACGTGTCGTCGCACAGGCCGAGCACGAACGAACGGTCGAGCTTGAGTGACGTGATCGGGAAGTGCTTGAGGTAGGCGAGCGAGGAGTACCCGGTCCCGAAGTCGTCGATGGCCAGGCCGACGCCCATGTCCCGCAGTTCGCGCAGGATGGTGATGGTGGCTTCCGGGTCTTCCATGAGGACGCCCTCGGTGAGTTCGAGCACCAGGCCGCCGGCCGGGATGCCCGTCTCCTCGATGGCCGCCCGGACGGCGTCGATCAGGCCGGGCTGTTGGAGCTGTCGGTTGGCGACGTTGACGCTCATGCGCAGGTTCCGCCCGGTAGAGGCGTCGCCACTGCGCCAACTGCCGGCACGCTTCGCGCAGCACCCACTCGCCGACGGGCACGATGAGACCGGTCTCCTCGGCAATGGGCACGAACTGCCCCGGCGGGAGGAGCCCCCGTTCGGGATGGTTCCACCGCACGAGGGCCTCGAAGCCGACGACATCACCCGTCGCCACGTCGACCTCGGGCTGGTAGTGCAGGACGAGTTCCCCGTCGACGACGGCGCGGCGCATCTCGTTCTCGATCTCGAGGCGCTGGCGAGACCAGTCACCGAGGTCGGGCTGGTAGAGCTCGCAGCAGCGGCGTCCCCGCTCCTTCGCCTTGTACATGGCAAGGTCCGCGTTGCGGAGGAGGTCTTCGGGGCGGTGTGCCGCCTCGGCCATGGCGACGCCCACGCTGGTGCCCACCACGATCTCCTTGCCGCTCACGACGAAGGGCGCGCGCAGGGCGTTGATGAGCCGCTCGCCGACCTGCATCGCCTCCGCCTCGTCGCTGTGGGTGAGGAGGACGGCGAACTCGTCGCCACTCAGGCGGGCGAGGGTGTCGCCGCGACGCAGAACCCGTGAGAGGCGAACCGCGACTTCGACGAGCAGCCGGTCGCCGCCCTCGTGCCCGAGGCTGTCGTTGATGACCTTGAACCGGTCGAGGTCGAGGAAGAGGACGGCGACCGTCCCCTCGATCGCCGTCTCGGCGCCCAGCGCCTCCTCGAGCCGGCTGTTGAACAACGCACGGTTGGGGAGGCCGGTCAGGGAGTCGTGGTACGCCTGGTGCGTCAGCTGCTGGTGGAGCGCGATGCGGTCGCTGATGTCGCGCTGGTTGATGACGATGCCGCGGACGGCTGGGTCATCGAGCATGTTGGCCGCCGTCACCTCGAACCAGCACCACGACCCGTCGCTGCGCCGAACCGGCATCTCCCCTCGGACGACGTTGCCGGCGTCCCGGAGAAGTTCCTCGCCGGCCGCGTCGAGCCAGGTGTTGCGGTCGGGGTGGACGTAGTCGCGGAAGGGCTGGCCCACGCGCTCGTCAGGGTCGAAGCGGAGCGTGTGCTCGACGGCCGGGCTGTCGTAGGCGATACGCCCCTGCCCGTCGACCACCGTGATGATGTCCGAAGCGTTCTGGACGAGGGAGCGGAAGCGGGCCTCGCTGCGGCGGCGCGCTGCCGCCGCCCGGTGGTTGAGGAGAACGAGGCCGGCGGCGGCGGCGCCGAGGAGGGCGACGAGCGCTCGGTCGGTCGCGCGGCGGCTGTCACGGATCGGGCCGTAGTACTCGGACGTCGGCACGTCACGGATCAGGCTCCAGTCGCCCAGTTCGACCGACCCGTAGATCGACGTGATCGCCTCGCCGTCTTGGGTGATCTCGGCGGTGCCGCTGCTCGTGAGGGCGCCTTCGGCGAGGAGCGGGTGGTCGGCCAGAGAGGCTCCGACCATCTCGGGGACGGTCGAGCTGACGACGGTGCCGTTGGCGTCGACGACGTGCGCCTTCGCTCCCGACTCGTAGCGGAGCTGCTCGTTGTACTCCTGGAGCTTGCTCCGGTCGGCGCGCCAGAACCCGACGACGAGCGCCTTCGGGAAGCCGATGTCGTCCATGATGGGGACGCCGATGGCGACGAGCGGGACACCGTCGACCTTCATGACCGACGACACGCCGGGCTGGTTGTTGCGCAGGCCCTGCTCGAAGGTGGCGAAGCCGGGGTGGTCCATGGCGGGCAGATCGCCTCGGCCCCAGGAGGTGATCGGCGTTCCGCCCAGGGTGACGATGGTGGCGCCGTAGTCGATGAGGGCGGAGCGCTCGATGAACGCCTCGAGTTCGGCGCGATCCTCGGCGGCGCCGGGCTGCAGCGAGAGTGGGCGGGTCGCGGTGAAGTCGAGGATCTCCTTGGCGGCGATGAGGAGGTACTGGTTGGTGAGGCGGCCGAGGTTCTCCTGGAGGAGGATGCCGTCCATGCGATGGATCGTCTCGGCCTTGCGTTCGGTGGTGGAGGTCGACCGGAGGGCGACGGCGCCGAGCGCGAGGATCAACGCGACGCTCAGCACGAGTGGCAGTGCCCTTCGGATTCGTTCCATGCCCGGCCCCCTTGTTCCCTTTGCCTTCGACCGGGACGGGGGTCGTCTTGAGCGTGGCGGCCCGGCGCGCGGGCAGGCCCGACCCGGGTTGGGACCTTCGGCCCTCCTGGTGCTCGCGATCGTGTGCATCCCTGGTTGCGACGGTTCGGGCAATGCCACCCGCCCGACCCCTGCTCCCGCTGCCTCGGCGACCTCGACGACACGTTCGACGTCCACGTCCGCCTCGGCTCCGGGCACGGTCGTGGAGGTG
>DATLFW010000366.1:0-8445 GCA_035540775.1 Acidimicrobiia bacterium | reverse complement strand
GGCCCCGCCCGCCCCGTACGAGAAGAGCCAGGTCGGGAGGGGCAGGTCGGACCGCCCCCCGACCCCGTGCGCCAGGGCGGGCGATGCCGCCCCGAGGGCGAGGGCGCCCCCCACCACGCCGGCGACCACCACCCGGCGGCGGATCACTGGACGCGAAGCTCCGCCAGCGCGAGGTGGCGCTGCTCCAACTCCACCTCGAACACGCCGGGGATGGTGGCGTCGAACTCGATCACGGCGACACGGCCCGGCGCCACGCTGGCGAGGTGGTCGTAGCCGTGGACATGGACCTCGTCCTCGACGTCGCTCCTCACCTCCAGGCGTACGGTCTCCCCGGTCTCCACGTCGACCCTCTGGGAACCACCGACGACCTCGCCGCCCCGCACCTCGATCTCGACGACCGTGGCCTCTGGCGCCGTCGTGGTGCTGCCGTCACCGTCGTCCCCCGTCACCGCGTTGGTGGCCGTCGCTCCGTCACGGGCGTCGCCGTTCCCGTCGCCACCGCCGTCGTCGCAGCCGGCGAGGGCTGCGGCCAGGACCAGTACGAGGGCGGCGAACGTCAGACGGGGGAGGGCTCGCATGGCGGCGATGCTAGGCGGGGCCCTGCGCCCGGAGCCCGTCAGGCCAGCGCCGTCAGGAGGTCCCACGCGGCGTCGACGTGCCGCTGTTCGGTCCACGTCTGGCCGACGGCCATCCGCAGCACGACACGGTCGTCGAGGCGGGTGTGGGTGAGATAGACGCGCCCGCTGGCGTTCGCCGCCTCCATCACTCGGGTCGTTGCTTCGTCACCGTCGACGTGCCGGAAGCACACCAGGTTGAGGACGCTGGGAGCGGCCAACTCGAACTTCGGGTGGTCGGCGACCCGGCCCGCGACTTCCTGGGCCAACTCGACGTGACGGCGCACGTGGTGAGCGAGCCCCTCGGTGCCGTAGTGACGGATCACGAACCACAGCTTCAGGGCCCGGAACCGCCGCCCGAGCGGCACCTGCCAGTCGCGGTAGTCGATCACCTGTCCCGACTCGCTCGCCTGGTTCCGGAGGTATTCGGGGAGGATCGACAGCGCTTCGATCAGCGGCGCCCGATCCGCCACGTAGAAGCAGTCGCAGTCGAAGTTCGTGAACAGCCACTTGTGTGGGTTGAAGCACCAGCTGTCGGCTCGCTCCACCCCGTCGACCACGAACCGGAACTCCTCGCACACGGCCGCCGCCCCCGCCATGGCGGCGTCGACGTGCAACCAGGCGCCGTGGCGGGCGGCGACGTCGGCGACGGCGGGGAGCGGGTCGAACGCCAGCGACGATGTCGTGCCCGACGTCGCCACGACGAAGAACGGCACCAGCCCCGCCTCGGCGTCGGCGTCGAGGGCGGTGGCCAGAGCCGCGGGGTCCATCCCGCCGTGGGGGGCCGTGGTGACCGACCGCAGTTGCCCGGGCGACAGACCGGCGATGCGGACGGCCTTCTCGACCGACGAGTGCGCTTCCCGGGAGGCGTAGGCGACGAGGCGCGACAGGTCGCCGGCAGCACCCACCCGGTGACGGGCGGCGAGCAGGGCGCAGAGCGTCGCGCTCGAGGCGCTGTCCTGGATGACGCCCCCACCAGCACCGGTCGACCGGAAACGATCGGGGAGCCCCAGCATCTCGAGCACCCAGTCGAGGACGAGCGTCTCGATCTCCGTGCACGCTGGGCTCGTCGCCCACAACATCCCCTGCACGCCGAGGCCGGCCGACACCAACTCGCCGAGGATCGACGGCCCCGAGGCGTTGGCGGGGAAGTAGGCGAAGAAGTTCGGCGACTGCCAGTGCGTCAGCCCGGGCAGCACGACGCGGTCGAGGTCGGCCGCGATCGCCTCCCAGGACTCACCCTGTCCAGGTGGCGAGACGGGGAGTTGGGCCCGTACCCACCCCGGCTCCACCGGGGAAAGCACCGGGAACGACTCCACCTGCTCCATGTAGCGGGCCACCCACTCCACGAGATCGTGGCCGACGCGCCGGAACTCGTCGGGGGTCATGTGGAAGCCGGTGTCGGTCACGGGGGCAGTGTAGGAAGGCCGCGAGTCGGAAATGCTTGCCTCGCGGGTGCCGGGCGGCCAGTCTTGCGCCCGATGGAACTCTCCAGGCGCGACCGGATGATCCTCGACTTCGAACGCATGTCGTGGCAGCTGTCCGGCCCGAAGGAAGCCGCTATCCGCGAGCGCCTCGGTCTCTCGACCACGCGCTACTACCGGCTGGTCAACGAACTGATCGACCGCCCCGAGGCCTACGAGTACGACCCACTCCTCGTCCGGCGCCTCCGGACCCGCCGCGACGAGCGCCGGCGCCGCAAGTTCCTGGGCCGCGAGGTCGACCCCCGGCGCCGCTGAAGGCGGCGCTAGGGTGACGTGATGGCCACCATCGCGGGAGTCCACCCTCGCGGGCGCACCTCGGTGCCCGGCAGTTTCGGGCGATCACTCGCCGCCGCCGCTGCGAGGGGCGCCGGGCTCGTCGCCGTGGCCGTGCTCATCGGCGTCCTCCTCCTCGAAGCTACCGATACGACGGGCGGGCCGGCGCCGGCCGACACCGTCGTGGTCGGCGGTGGGAGCTCCACGACCACGACGACGAGCGACACCGCCCTCCCCGGCGCGGCGATTCGCCCGCCGGCCGACGTGCAGGTCCTGGTGCTGAACGCCGCCCGTCTCCAAGGGGCGGCCGGCGAAGTCGCCCAGGAGCTGCAGGCGGCCGGTTATCCGACGCTCGAGCCGGCCAACGCCCCGACCCAGGCCGAGACGGTGGTCTTCTTCAAGCCCGGTTTCGAGGCGGAGGCCGCGGTCATGGCACCGAAGGTGAGCGAGAACGCCATCACCGACCCGCTGCCCGACCCGTCGCCCTTCGCAGGCACGGAGCAGGCCGACCTCGTCGTGGTGATCGGCAGCGAGATCAAGTCGACGCGCGGCTGAGGGCGGCCCCACCCGCCGGCACGCGAGTCGTTCGACTCTCCACCCGCACTTCGAGGGTTCCGGCCAGGGGGGCGGTCTGGGTTCCCCCGGGTGGCGACACCGCCAGGGTGAACATGCCGGTCGTCACCGATCGGGCCGATGCCACCGTGCCGTCGGCGACCCGGTAGTCGATCTCGGCCCTGGTGAACTCCACGCCGTCCACGACGACCCGTCCTTGCGGAGTGCGCAGGTCGCGCTCCACGGGAAGGCGCGTCTGCGCCTCGACCCGGGCCAGGGCCGTCCCGTCCTCCACCCGAAGGCCAATCAGCCGCCCGGTCCCCGTCAGGCGTTCCTCTCCCTCGGTGAGTTCGAGCGTCCGGCGGATGTCCCACCGCTCGCCCGGGTGGAGCGAGTCGCCGGGCAGCAGGCCGGTGGCGAGGAGGACGAGTCGGGAGGGGCCGAGTTCGCCCAGCACCTCGACGGGGAGACCCTCGACAGAGTGCACCGTGGCCGTTCCGCGCTCGGTGTCGAGGCGGACGTCGAAGCGCCGGGCGCGCTGGCCCTCGGCCGCCATGGAAATCTCGAGCTGGAGTGTGCCGTCGCGCTCGCCGATCACCTCCTGGTCGGCCCGAAGGGAGATCGTCTCCTCCACCTGGTCGGGTGGGCCGTCGAGGACCGTGACGGTGCGTGAGTCCACGTCGACGACGTAGCCGATGGCCTGCCCGACGGCCGGGCGGAAGGCGAGGTCGACCTCTTCGCGCTCGTTGCAGCCCGGGAGTGCGAGGACGGCGGTGGCGGCGACGACGGCGATGAGCGTTCGCACGGCGACGAACCTAGTGGGCGCTGCCGGCCGGTGAGCCTCACGCTGCCACCCGGTACCCTCGGGCGGGTGACCCGCCCGGAGTTCTTGAGTCCGTTCCTCGCCGAGCCGGACCGGTCGGGGCTGCTCGTCGACTTCGACGGCTCCCTGGCGCCCATCATCGACGATCCGGAGCAGGCCCGGCCGCTCGAGGGCGTCACCGACGTCCTCGCTGCCCTCGTCGACCGTTTCGGTGTCGTCGCCGTCGTGAGCGGGCGGCCGATCACGTTCCTCCAGCAGGCGCTCCCTGTCCCCGGCTTGCACCTCGCCGGGGTGTACGGCATGGAACGCCTCGTCGACGGGCAGATCGAGATCGACGCCGGTGTCGCACCGTGGGTCGACGTGCTCGCCGAGGCGGCGGCCGAAGTCCGGGCTGCCATGCCCGACCTGCTGATCGAGCGCAAGGGCGACGTGTCGTTCGTCCTCCACTGGCGCACGGCGCCGGAGTGGGAGGAAAAGGCGCTCGACGCCGGCCGGGCGATCGCCGAGCGGCTGGGGTTGGCGGCGGAGCGGGGCCGGAGGGCACTCGAGATCCGTCCGCCGGTGCCGGTCGACAAGGGGGTGGCAGCCGAAGCCATCCTCGCCCCGGTCGACCACGCCCTCTTCGCCGGCGACGACCTCGGCGATCTCCGGGCGTTCGACGCCCTCGACGTCTTGCTGTCCGACGGCCGGTTGCGCACCGCGGTGAAGATCGCCGTCACCTCACCTGAGGCCCCGGCCGAACTCCTCGCCCGGGCCGACGAGCGCGTCGACGGCCCGCCGGGTCTCCTCCACCTGCTTCGTTCGCTGGCCGGTTGACAGCAGCGGCGCCGGGCGACAATACTTAGGCATATGCCTAAGCAAATGGCGCCGCTCGACCGGGTGTTCCACGCCCTCTCCGATCCGACCCGCAGGGCCGTCGTGGAGCGGTTGGGCGCCGGTCCGCTCTCGACGTCGGCTCTTGCGGAGCCGTTCGACATGGCCCTGCCGTCCTTCACCCAGCATCTCGGGGTGCTGGAGGACGCCGGGCTCGTGGCCTCCGAGAAGCAGGGCCGCGTCCGCACCTACCACCTCGTTCGTCAGCCCTTGGAGTCGGCGGAGCACTGGATGGCCCGCCAGCGCGACTTCTGGGAACGCCGGCTCGACCAACTCGAGGACTACCTCGACCGACTGAAGGAGCAATCGTGAACGCCATCTCCCCCGATCCCGACCTCGATCTCGTCCTCGAGCGGGTCGTTGACGTCCCGCCGCACCTCGTCTGGATGGCGTGGACGCAGCCCGAACACCTCAAGCCCTGGTTCGCTCCCAAGCCGGTGGAGACCACCGAGTGCGAAATCGACCTGCGACCCGGCGGGAAGTTCCGCACCGTCATGAAGCTGCCCGACGGGCAGGTCTTCGACGGCACCGGCTGTTACCTCGAAGTGGTCGAGAACGAGCGGCTCGTGTGGACCACCGCCCTCGGCCCCGGATACCGGCCCCACGCCGCCACCGACCTCGACATGCCGTTCACCGCCGTCCTCACCTTGACCCCGGAAGGCGACGGCACGCGCTTTCGGGCTCTCGCCATCCACGCCGATCCCGAGGCGGCGAAGAGGCACGACGAGATGGGCTTCACCGACGGGTGGGGGACGGCCCTCCAGCAGCTCGTCGACTACGTGAAGGCGCTGTAGAGGGTCGAGACCGTCACTCACCCGCCTGGGCGAGGAGGTCGTCGAGCCAGTGGCGGGGCGTGCGGGCCTCGGCGAGCTCCCGAGCCGCCTTGGCCTGCGCCGCCCGCTCGCCCGGCTCAAGGTCGAGCGCGGCGCCCATCGCTTCGGCGGTCTGGACGAGGTCGAACGGGTTGACGGGGAAGACGGCGTCGCCCATGTCGTCGTAGGCCCCGGCCTCCCGCGACAGCACGACCTGGCCGTCTCGCTGATTGAGCACCGGCCCCTCCTTGGCAACCAGGTTCAACCCGTCGCGGATGGGGTTGACGAGCAGCACGTCGTACCGCATCAGCCCGGCGAGGCTGCGGGCATAGGTGTCCTCGGCGTCGAAGAGCACCGGCTGCCAGCCGCCCGTCGCCCAGCGGTCGTTCACCCGGACCGCCGCTTGCTCGACCTCCTGCCGGTAGGCGAGGTACTCCGGAAGTCCCTCTCGCGACGGGTAGACGAGGGCGCCGAACACGACGCGACCGCGCAGGTCGGGCCGCTGCTCGAGGAGGAGATCGAAGGCCTGGAAGCCGCGGAGGATGTTCTTCGACGGCTCGATGCGGTCGACCCGCAGGATCAGGCGGCGGTCGCCGATGGTGTCGTCGAGCGCCCGCCGTTCGGCCTCCGTCTCCGCCGACGAGGCCGATTCGTGGAGGGCGTCGGGATCGGGGCCGAGCGAGGCAGCGAAGGCGGGCGCCGGAACCGCTGCACCCAGTACCTCGGCGGCCGACGCGCGGTAGGCGCGGGCCCAGCGCGGCACATGGAATCCGGCCGGGGCCGCCGCCAACGACCCGAGGAGATGGTTGGCGGCCTCGTCGGGGAGGATCCGCACCGAGGTGGGCCCGCAGAAGGGGGTGTGCTGGAAGAAGACGACCTTCAGGTCGGGCCGCTGGTCGCACAGCACCCCGGGAACGAGCGCCAGGTGGTAGTCCTGCACCAGCACGATCTCACCGTGGTCGGCGAAGCCCGCGATCTCGTCGGCGAAGGCCTGGTTGACCTCCTCGTAGGCGTTCCACGCCTCGCGGAACCGCGCGTCGACGACGGGCCGTCGGGCGAGATCGAAGAGGCCGTGGTGGAGGAACCACAGGATCGAATTCGACACCACGTGGTAGGCGAGGCGGTGGGCGACGGGGTCGAGCGGCAGGAGGTGAAGGTCGAACTCGTCGGACGTCGCCGCCCCTGCGGCCACCGCCGCCCGGTCGTCGTCGTCGACGGGCGCCGCGACCCACTTCACCGACGTGCCCCCGAGCAGCGGGCGCAGGGCACTGACGACGCCGCCTGCCCCTCGCCGTCCTTCGAACCCGTCGTCGGTCCGAACGAAGCTCTGCGGGCCGCGGTGTGAGGCGACGATCACGATGCCGCGCTACCCGGACAGTTCGCCGAACAGTCGCAGCCAGTCGGCGATCAGGCGGGTCGTCAGGAATTGCTCCCGAACGTGCTCCATGCCGCTGGCTCCCATGACGTCGGCCCGCTCGTGGTCGTGGAGCAGTTCGACCGTGCGTCGGGCGCACTCCTCGACCGACGACACGAGAAAGCCGTCCTCCCCATCGCGGATCTGGATGCGAATCCCGCCACAGTCGCCGCCGATCACGGGTCGGCCCTTCCAAAGCCCCTCGCTCACCGTCAGCCCGAAGCCCTCGCGGAGCGACTTCTGGACGATGACGTCGGCCGCCCGCTGGAAGGCGTTGATCTGGACGGAGCCGACCTGCTGGATGTTGGAGAGAAGGTGCACGTCGGCGTCGCCGCCCGCCGCCTCCTCGGTGATCTCCCAGTAGTGGAACCCCTCGGGGTCGTCGGTCGCCATCGACCCGGCGAGGAGGAGCTGCAGGCCGGGAACCTCGTGGCGGGCCATCTGGTAGGCCTCGATCACCCCGACCGGGTCCTTCCACGGGTCGAACCGGCTGACCTGACACATGAGGGGCCGTGACAAGTCGACGCCGTACTGCCGGCAGATCTCGTCGACGAAGGGTCGTTCCAGGCCGAGGTTCTTCACCGAGAGCGGATCGATCGCCGGAGGGATCATCCGCACGCAGTCCATCTTCAAGGAGTCCGGGACGAACTCCGGCATCGTCCACACCGACGCGTCGTGCCGCTCGACGTGCGGGCGGAGGAACTCCCACACGGCGGGGTTGGCGTCGGTGAGATCGATGTGGCACCGCCAGATCCACTTCGCCGACCCACGCCGGTTGACGGCGCCGTCCTCGAGGAAGCCGAGCAGGGCGGCTGGCTGGGGGTCGTGGATGATGACGAAGTCCCACTCCCCGTCGTCGAAGGCGAGGGCGTTCTCCCGGATCTTCGAGAGGTACGTCTCCTCCGATTCGAAGGTCCACGGGATCTCAGCGCCCTGGAGGGCGTTGTGCATCCCCTTCGTGACTCCGAAGAACTCGTCGCTCCCGTGGATCACGTGCCACTCGGCCTCGAGACCGAGGTCGCGCATGAGCGGAACGACGCTGCCGAGCAGCTCGGCCACGCCGCCGCCGTATGCCGTGGCGTTGACGTGCAAGACCCGCGCGCCCTGGAACGGTTCGGCGAGGCGGCGCAGTTCGTCGACCGCGTCGACACCCGCCGCCTTCTCGTAGGCGGCGATCTCCTTGACGAGTAGGGGAACGCGTTCGAGCACCGTAGTCTCCGTGATCGTCGGTGACGCCCGCCCTCCCGGCGAGCGCATGCGATGGCACAGTATCGAAGTGACGTCCGAGCCACGCCACGTCGCCGTCGCATGTCCGGACAAGTTCCGCGGATCGCTCGCCGCGTCCGAGGCCGCCGACGCCATGGCGCGGGGTCTCGACCGGATCGGCATCGAGACCCGGTGCATCCCGCTGGCCGACGGCGGCGAGGGAACGCTCGACGCCCTCCTCGGGTCGGGGGGCGGGCGACGGCGGCGGGTGGCGGTCACCGGCCCGCTCGGTGAAACGGTCGACGCCGAGTACGGGGTCCTCGCCGACGGCACGGCGGTGGTCGAGATGGCGAAAGCGAGCGGCCTCGGCCTCGTCGCCGACCGCAACGACCCG
>DATLFW010000365.1:0-2159 GCA_035540775.1 Acidimicrobiia bacterium | reverse complement strand
GTTCGGTGATGCCCGTTTCTACGGATCGGTGCCCGGGCTGCGTCAGAAGGGACACAACATCGGGCACGCCAGCGTCATCTCGATGGCGCCGACGTCGACCGGGCGCGGCTACTGGATGCTCGACTCGGTGGGCGGCATGTTCACCTTCGGCGACGCCCGCTTCTCGGGGTCGGTGCCGAGCCTGGTCGCGGCGGGCAAGGCGCCGTCGGCGTCGACGGCGAGCGCCATGGCGACCCACCCCAAGGGCGACGGTTACTGGATCCTCAGCACCACCGGTGACGTCTTCGGTTTCGGCGGCGCCCCCGACCTCGGGGGGCTCTGAGCACCGCCCGGCGCTCTTCGCCCGCCGGCGCCCTTCCCCGCCACCGTCTCGCTTCCCAACGTTCTCGCTTCCCCCGGTATCTCGTCGGGGCCGGCCCACCCCCAGGGGCCGGCCCCGACGCACGTTCTTGGCCCTTTGTGCAGGGATATGCGCGGCTCCGGAGACCAAGTTCGGAGGCCGGACCTGTGCACCGCTGAGGGCGGCGGGTGGGGGCGCCGGTAGCATTGGGCCGATGCCCTACCCCGAACAGCGCCCTCGCCGCCTCCGCCGCAGCGCCGCCCTGCGCCGGCTGGTCTCGGAGACGCGCGTCACCGTCGACGACCTGGTCGCGCCCCTCTTCGTGAAGGAGGGCATCGCCGACCCTGAGCCCGTGGCGTCCATGCCGGGGGTCGTGCAGCACACCCAGGAGAGCGTCCGGAAGGAAGTGCGGGCCCTCGCCGACCTCGGCGTCCCCGCCGTCATCCTCTTCGGCGTCCCGTCTCGCAAGGACGCCGTCGGCTCCGCGGCCGACGACCGCGACGGGGTCGTCCAGGTCGCCCTGCGCAACCTTCGCGACGAGGTGGGCGACTCGATGGTGCTGATCGTCGACGACTGCCTCGACGAGTACACCGAGCACGGTCACTGCGGCGTCATCACCCCGGAGGGCCGGGTCGACAACGACGCCACCCTGGAGCGGTACGCCTCCATCGCCGTGTCCCAGGCCGAGGCGGGAGCCGACGTCATTGCCCCGAGCGGGATGATGGACGGCCAGGTCGGGGCCATCCGGGCGGCGCTCGACGACGCCGGGCACGCCGACGTCTCGGTCCTCGCCTACGCCGCCAAGTACGCGTCCGCCCTCTACGGCCCGTTCCGCGACGCCGCGGAGTGCGCCCCGCAGTTTGGCGACCGGCGCGACTACCAGATGGATCCCGCCAATGCCCGCGAGGCCGTCTCCGAGGTCGACCTCGACGTGGCCGAGGGCGCCGACATGGTGATGGTGAAGCCGGCGCTGGCCTACCTCGACGTCATCGGCCTCGTCCGTGACACCGTCGACGTTCCCGTCGCCGCCTACCACGTCAGCGGCGAGTACTCGATGCTGAAGGCGGCGGCGCAGGCGGGCTGGATCGACGGCGACGCCGTGGCAGCCGAGCACCTGCTCGCCATCAAGCGGGCCGGGGCCGACATCATCCTCACCTACCTCGCCCGCGAGTTCGCCGAGCGCCTGCAGGGCTGACGTGGCCGAGTCGTGGTTCGACCGGGCCCGCGCCGTCATCCCGGGCGGCGTGAACTCTCCCGTCCGCTCCTTCGGCGCCGTCGGCGGGGAGCCGTTCGTCGTCGAGCGGGGCGAGGGGGCGTTCCTCGTCACCACCGATGGGCGGCGCCTCTGCGACTACGTGCAGTCGTGGGGCGCGTCCATCCTCGGGCACGCCCACCCGGCCGTCGTCGAGGCGGTGCGAGAGGCGGCCGGTCGAGGGACGTCGTACGGCGCGCCCACCGATGCGGAGGTGGCGCTGGCCGAGACCGTCGTCGCCCGCGTGCCGTCCGTCGAGAAGGTGCGGTTCGTCTCGTCGGGCACCGAGGCGGGAATGACCGCCGTCCGTCTCGCCCGGGGCTTCACGGGGCGAGACGTCGTCGTGAAGTTCGCCGGCGGATACCACGGGCATGTCGACGCCCTGCTGGCCCAGGCGGGGAGCGGGGTCGCCACCTTCGGCCTTCCCGGTTCGGCCGGAGTGCCGGAGGGGGTGGTCGGCGACACCATCGTCCTGCCCTTCAACGACCCGGGTGCCGTGAGCGTCGCCATGGAGCGGCACGGCGAGCGGATCGCGGCCGTGATCGTGGAGGGCGTGCCCGCCAACAT
>DATLFW010000364.1:0-4665 GCA_035540775.1 Acidimicrobiia bacterium | reverse complement strand
CCGTCGGTCGTGATCTTCCTCGCCCACTGGTGCCCCCACTGCCAGGAGGAAGTGACCGAGATCGTCGAGTTCCTGGAAGACGGCCCGTTCCCGGCCGGCGTCGAGGTGGTCTCGGTGTCGACGCTCGTCGATTCGGGTCGCGACAACTACCCGCCGGAGGCGTGGCTCGAGGCCGAGGGGTGGCCGTTCCCGACCCTTCGCGACGACGCCGACTCGACCGTCGCTGCCACCTACGGCCTCTCCGGAACGCCGTTCTCCGTCTTCCTCGACGCCGAGGGCCGGGTGGTGCAGCGCGTCAGCGGCGTGATTCCCCCGGCCGCGCTCGCCGGCTTGCTGGAGGCGCTCGCCGAAGGCCACTCGGCCGACGACGGCCCCCTCCTTCCCGCCGCCGACGACGTCCGCGCCGCCGCCTGAGCGTTATCCGAGGGTGGCCGCGGGTGAGCCGGAGGTGAGGCGGAGCCGGAGTTCCTGGATCGTGAGGACGACGAAGAAGATCGCCACCGACATGCCGGCCATGGTGGCGCCGGCGGCGGTGTCGAAGTGGTAGCTGACGACGAGGCCGGCGGCGACGGAGATGATCCCGAGGGCGGCGGCGGTCAGCATCATTGCGGGCACGCGCCGCACCAGCAGCGCCGCCGTCGACGGGGGTCCGACGAGCAGGCCGAAGACGAGCAGCGTGCCGACGGCGCGGTACGACGAGACGACCGCCACGGCCACGAGCGAGAGCATCACGACGTGGGCGAGGCGCGGGCGCAGGCCCAGGATGGCCGCCTTCTCGGCGTTGAACGACAGGACGAGGAACGGGCGGGAGAAGGCGACGGCGCCGACCACGGCGACGGCGGCGGCGGCGCCCTGGACCCACAGGTCGGCCTTCTCGACGCCGAGGACGTCGCCGAAGAGGAAGGCCGTGAGGTCGTTGGCGAAAGCGCCCGAGCGGGAGATGATCACGACGCCGAGCGCCAGCATCCCGACGAACAGCAGGCCGATTCCGACGTCCTCGGCGAGGCGGGCCCGCCGGTGCACGACGTTGATGCCGAGGATCATGACGGCGCTTCCCATCGCGGCGCCGAGGGTGAGGTCGAAGCCGACGACGAAGGCGAGCGCCAGCCCTGGAAGCACGCCGTGGGCGAGGGCGTCCCCCATGAAGGTGAGCCCCCGCAGCACCACCCACGTCCCGACGACCGCCGTGGTGATGGCAGCGAGGACGCCGGCGACGAGCGCCCGCTGCATGAAGGCGAGCTCGAAGGGCTCCCGCAGCCAGTCGACCCACTCCGTCACGGCGCCAGCGCCTCCACGATCCGGCGGGTGTTCTCCCGCATGAGCCCGACGTAGCTGTCGGCCGGGGAGCCCGGCTCGCCGAGCGACTCGGTGAACAGCGGCACCACCTCGACGGGCCGGTCGATCTCACGGCGCAGGGCGTCGGCGAGACGCGTCGGTGCGGACGCCTCGGCGAAGATCGCCGGAACCCCCTCGACGCGGATCAGCTCGACCAGGTCGGCGAGGTCGGCGGCGCTCGGCTCCGCCAGCGTCGACCCGCCCGGGACGATGGCGGCCAGGAACTCGAAGCCGTAACGGTGGGCGAAGTAACCGAGCACCTCGTGGTTGGTGACGAGGCGGCGCCGCTCCTCCGGCAGGTCGTCGACCTGGGCGGCGATCTCCTCGTCGAGGGCCTGCAACGCTTCGACGTACTCCGCCGCGCGCGCTTCCCAGGCGCCCGTCTCGTCGATCTCGCCCAGGGCCTCGGCGATCGCCTCGGTGGCTGCCGCCATCCGCAGCGGGTCGAACCACACATGCGGATCGAGATCACCCTCGTGGGCGTGTTCGTCCTCGGCGTGTTCGTCCTCGGCGTGTTCGCCGAGCGTCTCGTCGAAGGGGAGGGGATTCGCCGCCTCGGCGACCTCCACCACCGGCACGCCCGCGTCGCGCGCGCCCTCGACGGCGTCGTCGAGGTTGGGTTCGAGGCCGAGACCGTTCACCACGACGAGGTCGGCCTGGCGGAGCGACGCGGCCTGGCGGGCCGACAGCTCGAAAGCGTGCGGGTCGGAGCCGGGCGGCATGAGCACGTCGACCTCGGCGTCGTCACCGGCGACCTGGTCGACGATGTCGCCGAGGATGCTGTTGCTCACGACGACCTGCGGCCGCCCGCTCGCTTGATCTCCCGCTCCACCACCACCGCCACCACCCTCGTCGCCACACGCCGCTGCCACGAGGGCGAGCACGACCGCGAGGGCAAGAACGGGACGGGTGCGGCCGTTCGCCAGGTGCATTGCATCTCCTGGTATGTAAGAATGAGAACGAGTCTCACTATAGAACCGTCTCGCAAAGGGTGCCAAGTGGCCGGTCCGTCGCAACCAGGAACCCCGAGGGGCGATGCCGCCGGCGTCGCCGTCCTCGGGGAGGGCGTCGTCCTCGCACGTGGCGGTTCCGTCGTCGTGGCGGCGTCCGATGTGCGAATCCCCGCTGGAGCGGTGACGAGCGTCATCGGGCCCAACGGCTCGGGCAAGACGACCCTGATGCACGCCATCGCCGGGATCCTCGAGCCGGAGCGCGGCGTCCTGACCGTCCTCGGCTCCTCGCCCGCCGCCGTCCATGCCCGCGTCGCGTACGTCCTGCAGTCGACGGCCGTGAACGAGCGACTCCCCGTCACCGTGCGGGAGGTCGTCGGCATGGCGCGCTACGCCCGGCTCGGCGCCTTCCGTCGCTTCGGTGCCGCCGATCGCCGTGCCGTCGACGAGGCCATGGAACGTCTCGACATCGCCGACCTCGCACAGCGTCACCTCCGTGAGCTCTCGGGTGGCCAGCGCCAGCGCGTGTTCGTCGCCCAGGGCCTTGCCCAGGAGGCCGAGATTTTGCTGCTCGACGAACCGGTGACGGCGCTCGACATCCCCTCGCACGAGCGCATCGACGCCGTCGTGGAGGAGGAACGGCACCGGGGCACGACGATCGTGCTCAGCACCCACGACGTGAGCGAGGCGGCACGCGGCGACCATGTCCTGCTCATGGGCGGGAGGGTCGTCGCCGAGGGAGCGCCGTCGGTCGTGCTCACCGAGGCGCGCCTGTCGGAGGCGTACGGCGCCGACCTCCTTCACCATCCTCCGCACGAGGGCGGTCTCCACATCGACGATCCGCACCATCGCCCGACGCTGTACCGGGAGGGACGATGACGGGTGCCGACCTCCACGTCACGGCGGCGGCCCGTTTGCGGGCCGACGGCCAGCGCTACACGTCGAATCGCAAGGTGCTCGTGGAGGTGCTGTCGGGGAGCGACCGCCCGCTCACGATTCACGAGATCCTCGACCGCCGCTCCGAAGTGGCGCAGAGTTCGGCCTACCGCAACCTCGCCGTACTGGAGCGGGCCGGCGTGGTGCACCGGGTCGTCACCCACGACGAGTTCGCCCGCTACGAACTCGCGGAAGAGCTGACCGACCACCATCACCACCATCTCGTGTGCTCGGAGTGCGGGGCAGTTGCCGACTTCTCCATGCCAGAGGGGTTCGAGGAGCGTCTCGACGCCGAGCTGGAGAAGGCGGCGCGGCGGGCGGGGTTCGCCACCGAGGGTCACCGCCTCGACCTGGTGGGGCGCTGCCGCAACTGTCGCGACGCGCGCGGCTGACGGCGTGGCGAGGTGCCACCACGGCGACGTGACGGTTTCGCTGGCCGATGGCCCGGGTAGCGCGACAGCGACCGCCGAGACCCCCGGAGGCCGTCATGTTCCTCTTCCGCTTCGTGCGCCGCCTGCTCTCCCGTCGTCTTCGCATGCTCGTGGCGAGCTCCGCGGGTGCCGCCGTCTCCTACTTCTTCGACCCGCAGCAGGGACGCCGGCGCCGCAATGTCGCCCGCGACAAGATCCGGTCGAGGATGCGGCGGGGGATCGAGACCGCCGAGCGCCGAGCCGACGACGTGGCCGGACGCCTCGAGGGGGTCAAGTACCGGATCACGCCCCGGCAGGGTGACGGCGTCGAGGTGAGCGGTCCGCTTCTCGCCGACAAGGTGCGCAGCGAGGTCCTCGGCGACTCCCCCTTCCGCGACTTCGTGATCAACGTGGACGCCGTCGGTCACGAGGTCCACCTTCGCGGCGAGATCGCCGATCCCGCCGTCGTGCGCTCGTTGCGCGAGCGGGTCGAGGCGATGCCGGAGGTGGAGCGGGTCGACAACCTCATCCACCCGCCCGGCACCCCGGCCCCCAACAAGGCCGACGCCCGCCTCACCTAATTCTTGCTGTTCCCGTCTTGGGGGAGTTGTGCCCGCAATGCGGGCACAACTCCCCCAAGACGCGACTGCGCCTCGTAGGCTCCACGGCCATGGCAGAACAGGCAGGCGGTGGGCAGGCGACTCAGGGAAGTGCGGGGACCACGGAGGCCAAGGGGCCGGTGAGCCCCGGCGGCGGCGACGTCCACGACTGGGGACCGCTCGTCGGCGACCTCCAGGAACGGCGGGCGCGCGCCCTCGCCATGGGTGGACCCGAGCGGGTCGAGCGCCAGCACTCCCTCGGCAAGCTGACGGTTCGCGAACGCCTCGACCTCCTCCTCGATCCCGGCACGTGGGTCGAGTACGGCCTCCTCGCCGACCACATGGACCCCGCCTTCGGCGACCGGCACCTCGCCGCCGACGGATGCGTCACCGGCGTCGGTGAGATCGACGGCCGTCGGGTGGCCATCACCGTGA
>DATLFW010000363.1:0-4419 GCA_035540775.1 Acidimicrobiia bacterium | reverse complement strand
CCTCGTGGCGCACCACCAACCACTCGGGATGCTCGTCGGCCAGCCGGGCGATCACCGTGTGGATCGCCCGCCACAACAAGATGGCCTGGCCGATCCGGTCGGGCCGTTCCCTGGCCGCCGCTTCGATCTCGCCGGCGAGCGCCGGGAGTTCGTCGCGCAGGAGGAGGGGCTGGCGAGTCCAGTACTCGAAGTCGAACTCCCATCCGAGTCGCTTGATGCTGCTCACGAAGGCGGCCGGGTGGCGAACCATGACGAGGACGTCGACGTCGAAGCGCTGCGCCATCCATTCGGCGGCGAAGAGGGCGATCGGGTCCTTGACGAGGGCCGGTCGTCCGCCGAGACGCCGGGCCGTCGAGCGTCCCCATTCCCGCACCAGCTTGGCCGCCTGCTGGGGAGTGCGAACCTCGCGTACCTGCTCGCGGAACGGAAAGCGGTGCGCCAGGACGTCGGTCACCGACTCGAGGTAGGCGGTTTCGTTGGCCTCGGTGACGTAGGTGTAGTGCCCGCCGAGACGGATGTGCGTGAGCCTGGGGAAGAGCGACGCGTTGAACGGTTCGTGCACGTAGGCGTAGGCGCCAGTCCCGGCGAGGACCTGTCCGACCCAGGTGGTACCGGAGCGGTGTGAGCCCGTCACCAGCAGGGGGCGCCGGGCCCGCGCGCGGGTGGCCGTCGCCTCCGCTTCGTTCACGCGGGAACGGTGCGCCGGCGCACCGTTCGCTCCGGGTCTCGCTCCGCGGCCGCCTCGTAGACCTCGACCGTCCGGGCGGCGACGTCGTCCCACCCGGGAAGCCGCTCCCGGCACTCGCGCATTCCCATGGTCAGGCGCGCGACGAGTTCGCGATCGCTGGCAAGCGATTCGATGGCGGACGCAAGGGCGGCGGCGTCGCCGGGCGGCACCACGAGCCCGTTCTCGCCCGGCGTCACCACGTCGGGGAAACTCCCGACGGCGCTCACGATTGCCGGGGTGTCGTACGCGACCGCCTTCATCAGCACCCCGCTGGCATCGACCTCGCGGTACGGCAAGACGACGACGTCCGCCTCCTCGAAGAGCGGCGGGACCTCGGTCGCCGGGATGAAGCGAAGGTCCCACCGCACCCGACCGTCGAGGCCTGCCGCCCGCGCTCGCTCACGAAGTGGCTCGACGGCCATCTCCGGCACACCGGCGACGACGACCTCGACGCGCTCGCGGACCGCAGCGGGGAGGCACGTCAGGGCGTCGACGAGGACGTCGACGCCCTTGTACGAACGAACCCGGCCGAACTGGAGGATCCGGAGCGGGGCGACGCCCCCAGGCGCGCATGCGCCGTCGTGTCTCGCCGGATCGGCCCCTTCGGTGCCGTCGGTCCCGTCTCCTCCGTCGCGTCGATCGGCGCCCATCAAGCCGTGGGTCACGACGTGCATCGGAGGAGCGTGCCGGTCGCGGAGGGCGGCGGCGCTGTACGAGCCGTGGATGACGAGGGCGTCGAACTCCTCCGTGAATTCCGCCACCCCCCACGCCTGCGCTCGCGAGTGCGGGCTTCCGTGGAACGGCACCGTGTTGTGGAGCGTGAGGACGACCGGCCACTCCTTGCGGATCGCCCGCACGGCGAGGCGGTCGACGGCCGGGACCACGGGCCACTGGAAGTGGACCACGTCGGGCCGGAGCCGCCGTAAGGTCCGCTTCAAGCGCATCACGTCGATGACGTGCTCGATCGCCTTGGCGTACTGGTAGCCACGCGGGAAGGACCGCCGGAGCCGCTCGGACCCGCGATGGAAGTGCTCCACGAGCGTGTACCGACCGGGGTGCACCGGTTCCCCGGGCCGGGGCGGGCGCGCGACCAGGAACGCCTCGTGCCCGGCGGCGCCGAGCGCGTCGCACAGCGTGGCGTCGTATTCGTGCGTGAAGAGCGAGGGGTCGACCATCGCCACCCGCATGCCGCCCGTCCTCCGTGAAAGAACGTCCACTCGCCGTGCTCTATACCCGGGCGAGCGCCCGGGGTCCCGGCCGGTGTGTCCGTCCTCGTCCGCTTCGTGTCTTCGACCGTGCTCAAGGGTCGCCGAGTGGTTCCCGAGACCACCAGTGACGTCCGCCGAGGGGTGAAACCACCACCATCCACCCCTTGTACCCACACAGGCACCAATCTCCGACCGGGTGCGGTCTTCACCGTGCGCACGCGCGGGCGTCGCCGGAGATGCGAAGGGGGCAGGACGTCATGCGCGGGACGATCCGGGCGCTTTCCACCGTCATGGCCGCGGCCGTGCTGTCGGTGCTTCCCGTTCCGGGAATCGGCACCTCGGCGGCGACGGCTGCGGTGACACTGGACCACCTCCGGGCGGGGGTGATCGCCGCCGCCGGGATGCCGGGCAACACCGGCTACTGGCTCCTCGACGCCCAAGGCGGAATCTTCACGTTCGGCGATGCCCGGTTCTACGGCTCGGTGCCGGGACTTCGAGCCAGAGGACACCAGATCGGCCAGGCACGCCTCGTCGGGATGGCGACGACGCCGGCGGGCCGGGGCTACTGGCTCCTCGACGAGTACGGAGGGATGTTCGCCTTCGGCGACGCCCGGTTCTACGGGTCGGTGCCGGGCCTGCGGGCAGCGGGGCACGCCATCGGCCCAGCCCGGATGGTGGGGATGGCGGCCACCCCGACGGGGCGGGGCTACTGGCTGCTCGACGACCAGGGCGGGATGTTCGCGTTCGGTGATGCCCGGTTCCGGGGTTCGGTGCCGGGATTGCGGGCGGCGGGGCATGCGATCGGCCCCGCCAGGCTCGTCGGGATGGCCCCGACGCGCAGCGGTCGGGGCTACTGGCTGCTCGACGACCACGGGGGCGTCTTCAACTTCGGCGACGCCCGGTTCGCCGGCTCGCTGGGCACGGCCGGATCACCCGGGCGGGCGGTCGGCCTGATCACGGACGGCAGCGGCGGGTACCGGATCGCGACGGCCGAAGGACCGGTTCGCTCGTTCGGCAGCCTGCCGCGCGTCGCGGGCCCGGTGGCGCGCACTCCGGTCGCCGCCGTCGCCTTCGCCGGCCCGGGCACCGTCGGTCACGCCGCCGCCGTCGCCGGCCTCCACACGCCTGCCGTCCTCCGAACGCACGCGGGCGACCTCACCACCAGCCGGGACGGGCAGTCCATCGCCAACCTCCACGTCACCGGCATCATCCGGGTCCGCCATGCCGACGTCACCATCACCAACGTGAAGACGCGGGCCATCGACGTGCAGGCCGACCGCGTGCCGCGGGCGTCGGCGACCATCCGGTGGTCGACGATCGGCGATCCGGCCGGGCGGGACGACGGACACAATGCCGTCGGCAAGGGGAACTACCGCGTCTACCGCTCGGAAATCTTCGGCGCGGTCGATCTCCTCAAAGTGACGACCGGCTCCATCGACGTCCGCGAATCGTGGATTCACGGCGGGTACCAGTGGGCGTCGGATCCCGGGCAGAACGGGGGGCCGGCCCACGTCGACTTCCTCCAGACGACGCTCAAGACCGACGTCTCGGGGATCACCTTGCTCTCGAACTACTTCGACGCCTGGGTGTACCGGTCACCGAAGCGGCCCCACGACGTGTGGCGCAATCTCGGGGCGTCGTACTCGGCCACCGGCGTCATCTCGCTGTTCCAGCACAAGAACGGCCGCCGGGTCCACGACGTGCTGGTGAAGGGGAACGTCTTCAACGGGGACGCCTACAGCTACTTCCACGCCACCGACAATGCCAACGGGCAACCGCCGGCCAACGTGCGCTTCCTCGACAATGTGATCCACCGCAACTACCCGACCTACGGGGCGAACAAGCTGGCCGCCTTCCGCACGCCCTCCGCGATCGTGTGGGACGGCAACGTCGACCAGCACGGAGATGCAGTGGTCGCGAAGGGGACGAGGCGGGCGCGTTAGACGAAGTGCCGATCGCGCCCGGCCACCCCACGGGCGGACAACCCTGTGCTTCGCGCTCAAGGCGGCGAGGCGGCCTCCGAAGGTAGAGGGCGACGCGTTCCGGACGGCGAAGGGCCGTCGGTGGGCGCGGCGACAGCAAAGGAGCCGACGAGCAGTCCGGGCCGGTCGAAATGGCACACCCGTCGTGAGGCGGGGTCGCAAAGCCACGGGGGCGTCCACGCGGGGATGCCTGGCCGGGCTACCGAAACGGCCGTGGTCCCGGGCGAAGGAGCTGGGACCACATGCGACGCGCGCGGGCGTTGGCCGTCATCGTCATGGCGGCATCCACCATCATCCCCGCCGGGATGATCCATGCCACACCCATCAACCGGTCGACGGCGACGTCGTCGACATCCGCCGATCTGACGGGCATCGCCGCTCACCCCAATGGGCGGGGCGCCTGGTCGGTCGACCGGGCTGGCGGTGTGTTCACCACGGGCAATGCACGGTTTTTCGGGTCGATTCCAGGGCTTCGGGCGGCCGGGCACGCCGTGGGTCCATC
>DATLFW010000362.1:0-2956 GCA_035540775.1 Acidimicrobiia bacterium | reverse complement strand
GCCGCCGCCGCCCAAGCCCATTCCGGCGAGGTTCTCGGCATCGTCCACCCGGACAACGATCCCTCCCACCGGGTGATCGAAAGCTCGGCTTCGAGTACTGGCAGCGGGCTCGGTGCTCGGCGGTCTTCGCGACCTCTACCGCCTGCACCTGTGGGCATCGGGAGGCGATGTGCCGGAGCGCGATGGCTTCCGCTCCCCTCGAACTTGGCCTCCACAGCAGCGCATATCCCTGCACAAAGGACCAAGAAGGGGGGTGGCGTAGGATCGGGGGGATGAGTGGGTGGTGGTGGTTGCCGATCGGGATGCTGATCGCCGGAGTGCCGGTGCTGCTCGTCGTTCTCGCCCGGACCCGCCAGGCCATGGCGGAGACGGCCGCCTCGGCCCTCCTTCTCGCAGAGGACCTCCGTGACGGCGCTGCCGCCCTTCGGAGCGAATCCGAGGCGCTCGGGACGACGTTCCGGACGCTGCGCCGTCGCTTCGACCGCTGACCAGTTCCCTCGCTGATCGGCGGGACCCCCTACGCCCGCCGGTAGCATTGACCGTCCAGGCAGACGTCGCCC
Source organism: Acidimicrobiia bacterium (assembly GCA_035540775.1). Lineage (GTDB taxonomy): Bacteria > Actinomycetota > Acidimicrobiia > IMCC26256 > JACPCJ01 > DATLFW01. The sequence goes on along the minus strand of DATLFW010000362.1, from coordinate 2,396 downwards.
GTCCCGAGGGGAACGCGTGTTCAACGTCGGTCCGGCCGAACTCCTCGTGATCTTCGTCATCGCGCTGCTGGTGTTCGGTCCCAACAAGCTGCCCGAGGTCGGCCGACAGGTCGGCCGGGCCGTGAGCGAGTTCCGGCGGATCCAGGCGTCCGTCCGCGACGAGGTCCGTGACGTCTTCGAGCCGGTGTACGGCGGGGAGCCGCCGCGCCTGCCGCCGAAGGCGCAGCCCGATGCCCTGGCCGGTGGTCCCACGCAGGGCGGCGACGACGATCATCCCATCGAGGCTCCCGACGCCGACGACGACGCCGACGCCGACGACGCCGGTCCCGACGCGGCCGGACGCTGACCGTGGACGATCACCTCGAGGAGCAGGCGGCCGGCGCCGGTTCGCGCATGACGGTCGTCGAGCACCTCGCCGAGTTCCGCCGCCGGCTCATCATCTCGATCATCGCCGTGGCGATCGGCTCGGTGGTCGCCTTCGTCTTCTTCGGCGAGATCCTCGACCTGCTGATCGAGCCCTACCGGGAGATCACCTGCGAGAGCGCTCGCGGCTGCCAGGAATCGCTGATCTTCACCGACCCACTCGAAGCGTTCGCGACCCGCCTCAAGGTGGCCGGGTATGGGGGACTCGTGCTCGCGTCGCCCGTCGTCCTGTTCCAGCTGTGGAGGTTCATCACGCCGGGCCTCTACCCGCGTGAGAAGCGCTACGCGATCCCGTTCGTCTTGACGTCGGTGCTGCTCTTCCTCTTCGGCGGCTTCGTCGCCATCCGAACGTTCCCCCAGGCCCTCGACTTCCTCCTCACCATCGGCGGCGACGAACTCACGCCGCTCCTCACGGCCGGGAAGTACCTCTCGCTCATCACGCTGATGATCCTCGCCTTCGGGCTCGCCTTCGAGTTCCCGGTCGTCTTGATGTTCCTGCTCCTGGCCCGGGTCATCACCACCGCCCAACTCCGCCGGTACCGGCGCTGGGTCGTGATCGGCGTCGTCGTCTTCTCGGCCGTCATCACCCCGAGCGGCGATCCCTACAGTCAGCTCTTCATGGCGGTGCCGATGTACGTCTTCTACGAGGCCGTCATCCTGATCGGCCGCCTCATGAAGCGATGAGCGCCGTCCCCGAACCGGCCCGCTCGGTGCGCGACGACTTCGTCGCCGATCTGGGCTTCCCGCCCGACCGCTTCCAGGCTCGGGCCTTCGACGTCGTCGACGCCGGCCATTCGGTGCTCGTCGCCGTCCCCACGGGCGCCGGCAAGACGGTCGTGGCCGAGTACGGCGTCGCCCAGGCGCTCGCCCGAGGCGAGAAGGCGTTCTACACGACCCCGATCAAGGCCCTTTCGAACCAGAAGTACGGCGACTTCGTGCGCCGCTACGGGGAGGACCGAGTCGGTCTCCTCACCGGCGACAACGCCATCAACGGCAGCGCGCCGATCGTGGTGATGACGACCGAGGTGCTCCGCAACATGATCTACGAGGCGTCGCCGGCCCTCGACCGGCTCGGCGTCGTCGTCCTCGACGAGGTCCACTACCTCCAGGACCCCTACCGTGGGGCCGTCTGGGAGGAGGTGATCATCCACCTCGATCCCGAGGTGCGTCTCGTCTGCCTGTCGGCGACGGTGTCCAACGCCGAGGAGTTCGGCGATTGGATCCGCACCGTCCGCGGGGGCACCGAGGTCGTGATCGACGACCGCCGCCCGGTCGAACTCCAGCACCTGTACGGGGTCGCCCTCCGCCACGAGGAGCGGCTGATGCTCCTCCCCACCTTCGTCGCCGACGACCAGGGGCGGATGGTGCCGAACCCCGACGGGTCCCGCTTCGACCCCGCTGGCCCCATGCGGTCGCGGCGCCCAGGCCCCGATCGCCGCCGCCGACCCGCGGCCGCCGTTCCTCCCCGCCGCGTGGACGTGATCGAGGAGTTGGAGCGCCGGGCGATGCTTCCCGCCATCTACTTCCTGTTCAGCCGGGCGGGCTGCGACGAGGCCGTCCGGCAGTGCCTCTCGGCCCACGTCCGCCTGACCCGCGACGAGGAAGCCCGGGCGATCCGCACCATCGCCGACCGGCACTGCGAAGGCCTGAGCGATGCCGACCTCGACGTCCTCGGGTACCGGACGTGGATCACGGGCCTGGAGGCGGGCGTGGCAGCCCACCACGCCGGGATGGTCCCGCCGATGAAGGAGGCCGTCGAGGAGTGCTTCGCGGCCGGCCTGGTGAAGGCAGTGTTCGCCACCGAAACCCTCGCCCTCGGTGTCAACATGCCGGCCCGCAGCGTGATCATCGAGCGGCTCACCAAGTTCACCGGCGAACGGCACGAGATGCTCACGCCGGGGGAGTACACCCAGCTGACGGGCCGGGCGGGGCGGCGGGGGATCGACGACATCGGCTACGGGATCGTGCTGTGG
>DATLFW010000361.1:0-4973 GCA_035540775.1 Acidimicrobiia bacterium | reverse complement strand
GTCGAGACGACCGGAAGCCCCATCGCCATGAGTTCCAGGGTCTTGGTCTTGATCCCCATCCCGGCGCGGAGGGGGACGACGCCGAGGCGGGCGCCCTCGCATGCCGCAGAGACGTCGTCGACTTCCCCCGTGACCACGACGCCCGGCAGGCGTCCCAGACGGCGGACAGGCGGACTCGGATCTCGACCGACAATCCGCAGGACGGCGTCGGGGTGACGGGCGAGCACCGACGGCCAGCACCGGCGCGTGAACCAGCGCACGGCGTCGACGTTGGGCGCATAACCCATCCACCCGACGAAGACGACGTCGCGGCCCTTCGATGGCGGGAGTGTGAGCGGCCGGATCGATCCGAGGTCCGAGAAGGGCTCGCCGTTGGGGAGCGCGACGACGGGCGTGCCGGGAGCGACGCGCCGCAGCGCATCGGCGCTCTCCGGCGTGGGGGTGAAGGCGAGGTCGGCCCGCACCAGCGTCGCCCGGTCGAAGCGGACCCAGGTGTGACGCTCCGCCAGCCACACGGGCCACCACCGCGGGTTCCGGCGCATGACGTCGCCGACCACGCGGGTGAACACGTTGAGGCGATGAATGGCGACGGGCACGCCGAGGTCGGGCAGTGGCAGACAGGCAGCCTCGTCTTCGCAGAGCAGGACGGCATCGAACGGGGCGGCCCCGTGCAGGGCCCTGACGACGTCGACGAAGGCGTCGCGCGCACTTCGATCGTGCAGTCCCCGCTCCTCGAGCATCTCCTGCGCGTATCCCGGGTGTCCTCCGGCCCACTGCCGTACCCGCCGCCACAGCCGCACGCCGACACCCCGGCCGGGTACCTGTGAGGGCAGCAGGATGACGCGGCCGAACGCCCCACCCAGGGCCGCGTCGACCTCGCTCCGGTCGGCACCCCCCGCACCCGGAGGTGACCACGTCACCAGCGTCACGTCTGCCTCCTGTGCCGTGCGGGTGAGGAGGTTCCAGGTGCGAGCGCGCAACGCCGAGTCCGGTGGCCACGGTGCGGCGGCGGCGACGGCGAGAAGACGCATCAGGCCGCCGATCTCCGTCCCCGGATCTGCCGCCTCGCGTCCCGCCGGCCGCGGCAGTACTCGGCCCACACCACGGCTCCCATGGCGCCCGTCCCATGGGGGGCGAGACCCTTGGCGAGGATGGGCACCGTCCGGGATGCCATTCGCCAGTCGTCCCACGAGCCTGGTCTTCCGATGCCGACTTCCTCGGCGAGGAGCACGTCGCTCGTACCCTGGGCCCGCGCCCGGCGCCGGACGAACGGGAGCGTGAGGCGCTCGGCGGCGACGCGGTGACGCATGCGCGCCTTCGGCTCGTAGACGACGCGGTTACCGCTCTGGTGAAGGCGGCGCGAGAAGAGGACGTCTTCGTTGCTCAGCAGCGACTCGCCAGTGCGTCCGAGTGTGAGGGCGAATCCTCCGACGGCGTCGAACGCCGCTCGGGTGACCGCGAAGTTGCCGCCGAACGCCACTTCGTTGTCGCCGAGCATTCGGCGCTCGTCGCCGAGGTGGGTCTCCCCGAGGAAGGAGCGCATGCCCGGCGTGAGCCAAGCAGGGACGTCGGCCTCCGGCAGGAGGTCGATCCGCCCGGCGACGGCATCAGCGCCGGTGGCGTCGAAGGCGTCGAGGATGGCGGCCGCCCAGCCCTCGTCGGCCAGTCCGTCGTCGTCGAGGTAGGCGATGCGGTCGGCCGCCGCCTCGGAGGTGCCGCGGTTGCGGGCGGTGCTGAGGCCGGCGTGGGCCTGGCGTACGAGCCGGACCGCCGCCGGCCCGGGGGCAGCGTCGACGGCCGACGTCAACGGGGCATCGGATCCGTCGTCGACCACGACGATCTCGAGTCCCGGCGCGGTCTGCGCCTGCAGCGTCCGCAAGCAGTCGGTGAGCATCGCCGGTCGATTGCGGCTGGCGACGACGACCGACAAGCGGGGGGCGCTCATCGTGGTGCCCCCACCGCCGGTTCGACCAACTCCCGGTGGCGCGCCAGCCCGCCCAGGCTGAGGAAGAGAATCGTCGACACGGCGTAGAGGCCGCCGTTGAGCCACTGACCGAGGCCGACCACCAGGATTCCGAGCCATGCCAGATGCCGGGCGCAGGGGGCGATGCGGTAGGCCCGCCCGGCGGCGGCGAAGCCGGCCACGATGAGAGTGACGAGGGCCAGGCCGCCGGGGATCCCGAGGGCGAGCATGGTGTTGCCGACGTCCGTCTCGGGCGTGGCGCCCGGGCCTTCCGCTCGCGCGCCGGCGATGGTCGCCTCCGACGAGCCGAGCCCGAGCGGGTTGGCCAACGCGTCCTCGAAGCCTTGGATCGCCTGCTCGACGTGAAGAGTGGCGCTGCTCGAACTGGGGTTGGTGAGCCCGCTCAGTTGGTGGCCGACGACGGCGCCGGCCGCCGTCGGTGCCCCGCCTGCGACTCCTTCGACCTCCTGCTGGCGGACGTCTTGGCTGCCGGTCCACACGGCAAGGCCAGCGACGACCGTGGCGATGCCGAAGAAGGCGAGAGCCGAGCGAGCCCGCACGATCGTCACGACGGCGAGCCCGAGCAAGGTGAGCATCAGCGCTCCGCGTGCGCCCTGGAAGAAGAGCGCCACGAGCGTGACGACGAGGGCGACGGCGAGGCGCTTGCGCGTCCACCCGCGCCCTGCGTCGAGTGGGTGCGCGAGCCGGCTTGCGATGATCATCGCCGAGAACGACAGGAAGATGCCGTACTCCTGAGGGCTGACCAGGGTCGAGAACGGGCGGACCTTGAAGCCGGGGAGGAAGACGGCAGCACCTTGGTTCGACACGTGGAGCCAGGTGAGCTCGAAGGGGAGGAACCCGATGAAGCTCTGGTAGAGGCCGTGCCCCGCCACGACGACGTTCATGACGAGGACGGTGTCGAGGACCCGGTTGTGGACGCCGGCGGGGAGCGTCCGTCCGACGAAGAACCACATGAGCGGCGTGAAGTAGAAGAGGTAGCCGCGGGCGGCGACGATCAGGCTCGGCTCCGACGGGTTCACCATCTGGGCGCCTGCCCACAGGATGAGGAGCGTCGTCATCACCGTGAGCACCGAGCGGCGGAGCGGGGCCTCCGTTCGTCCGGCGAACCACAGAACGGCCGCCGCGGCGGGGGCGACCAGGAGCAGAGGGTCGTCTCCAGCCCATCCGACGAAGGGGATGAGCGCCCGTCGCACGAACCCGAGCAGCGCCAACCACGCCACGATGAGGACGAGCGCCGAGTCCCGGCCCGAGAAGGCGATCAGGACGAACACCAGCAGTCCGAAGCCGCCGACGAGCGCTCGGCCGACTGTGGCTCCGCCGCCGCCGAGGTAGGCGACGACGGCTGCCATGCCGCAGATGACGACGAGGCGGCCGCGCTGGTCGAGCCTCGCCCACAAGCCGGGAGCGGCCGTGGCGAGCGCCATCAGGTCACCGTCCGCGCGGTGTCGGCGCCGAGGGCGACGAGACGGGGGCTCGGCGACGTGTAGCTGCCGGTCAGTCCCAGTTCCTCGCCCTCGCTCACTCCGACGAGGATGGCTCCGAGCAGCACGGCGCCCGAGCGGCGGACCTGTTCGACCGCCCGAACGGCCGCTGCCTTCCGCGTCACGCCGGCACGCAGCACGAGGACGACGGCATCCACCGCCTGGGCGAGCGCCAAGGTCTCGGCCGCTTGGAGCACTGGGGCCGAGTCAACGAGGACCAGCCCGTCGTCGCGCGCGGCGCGGCTGGCGTCCGAGGCCTTCCGGCGCGGCGACGACGACTTCGACAGGCGATCGAGGACGCCCGCGATCCCGCTCCGGTTGAGGAGCTGGTCGGGTCGTTCCACCGCGGTCCCCGCGGTCACGACGGACAGGTTGGGGCGGACGGCCTGCACGGCGCGGCGCGGTGTGGCGTCACCGGTGAGCAGCTCGGTCAGCCCGGGCGCCGCCTCGATGCCGAAGAGATCGTGGGCGACCGGACGGCGGAGGTCGCCGTCGACGAGGGTGACGGCCGTCCCTCGCTCGGCGTTGCACACGGCGACGTTGGCGGTCGTGGTGCTCTTGCCCTCCCCGCTGATGGGGCTCGTGACCAGCACGCGCCGAGCCCCGACCGCGTCGGCGGCGGTGGCGAGGTTCACGCTCAACGTGCGGTACGACTCGGCGGCCGCCGAGAACGGCGCCGTGTCGACGGTGAGCCCGCCGAACCGGCTCCGCCGGCCGCGGGTCGTCGCCGGGACGAGGCCGATGACTTCCGATCCAGTCACCGACTCGGCGTCCTCCTTGCTTCTCACCGTCTGGCTGAGGCTGTCGAGGAGCAGCACGACGGCGAGGGCGACCGGCACGCCCAAGAGGACGCCGAACACCAGGCTCCGCGTCGGGGAGACGTCGCGGAGGAGGCGGAACTCCGTGGCCGGGAGGATGACCTCGCCGAACCCACCCTCGAGCGCTTCCCGGTCCGACAGGTCGCGAAGGTCGGCCCGGATCATGTTGAGGTCGAGGAGGGCCAGGTCGCGTTGAGCGGCGGCGTCGGTCGCCGCCACCGACCCGGGCGGAGCGCTTTGCAGCCGGGTGTTCGCCTCCGCCAGGCGCCCCTGGACCTCCTGGAGACGACGGCCGAGGCGCTCGCCCGCCCGATCGAGCGCCTGGTTGGCATCCTCCCGCCGCAGCTCCAGGTACGCGTCTGCGAAGGCATTGGCGAGCTGGACCGCCCCCGGTCCGTCCATTGCCTGGGCGGTCAGGACGAGCACGGTGGTGTCGGGAATCCCGACCACCGACACTTGCTTCACGAGGGCCGACGGAGGGATGGCGAGGCCGAGGCGCTCGGCAACCCGAGCCGCCACGTCGACGCTCTGGACGAGGACGGCTTCGGTGCCCGGGCTCGTGTAGCTGATGGGGGCGTCCTGGAGGACCTCTGCCAGCGATGACCCGATGGCGTTCGGAGCGATGGGCATCGCGCGGAGGCGGACCTGCGACTCGTAGATCGGCTGCTTCTGGTACGAGAGCCCGAGGGA